>NZ_JBXWSB010000097.1:0-17328 GCF_059613205.1 Ruegeria sp. BHSB064 | reverse complement strand
CCACGTGGGAGCCGGTGCAGATCATGGACGGGTTTGGCACATTGTCAGACGCTGGCACGCTGGCGGGTGTCGACGGTGTGCAGTTGATCTCGGGACAGATCGGGCCCGAGTTGCGACCGGGCTTGTATGAAAGCGGCAAACAGAAACTGGCGCTGAATGTTGTTTCCGAAGACACCGAACTGCGACCGGTGGTTTGGCCTGCCAATGTGCCGATCAAAGGTCAGGAAATCAGCACCGAAACACCGCTTGGTGGGTTGCTTCTTAGCCTTGCTTTGATCCTGCTTACGATTGACGTGATTGCATCTTTGGCTTTGTCAGGCCGGTTGGGTTTGTCGCGCGCAGCGGCTGGCGTTCTGGCTGCGTTTTTGGTGGCGCCCGAGGTTCAGGCGCAGACGCCGGAAGACACCGAGTTTGCGCTGGCGGCAACCCATGAACTGGTTCTGGCACATGTGCTGACCGGTGACGCACAAGTGGACGACATTGCGCAGGCAGGATTGCGGGGATTGGCGCAAACCTTGTTTTATCGCACTTCGGTGGAACCCGCTGAACCGATCGGCGTGGATTTGGAACGCGATGAGCTGGCGTTCTTTCCGCTGCTGTACTGGCCGATTTCCCCAAGCCAGCCTCAGCCATCTGCTGAAGCATACGCGAAACTGAACGCCTATCTGCGCTCGGGTGGGATGATCCTGTTTGACACACGTGATGCCGATATTGCCGGTTTCGGCTCGTCCAGCCCGAATGGCCGCAAGTTGCAGCAACTGGCCGCGCCCATGAATATTCCAGCGTTAGAGCCGATTCCGCGCGATCACGTCCTGACCAGAACCTTCTATCTGTTGCAGGATTTCCCGGGCCGCTATTCCGGTACCGAGGTCTGGGTCGAAGCTGCGCCACTGGATGCGGAACAGATCGAAGGGATGCCTTTCCGAAACCTGAATGACAACGTGACCCCGGTTGTCATCGGCGGCAATGACTGGGCCGGGGCCTGGGCCGTGGATCGAAACGGACAGGCCCTGCTGCCAGTCGGGCGCGGTTATGCCGGAGAACGGCAGCGAGAACTGGCCAATCGCTTTGGCGTCAATCTGGTGATGCATGTGCTGACCGGGAATTACAAATCCGATCAGGTCCACGTGCCCGCCCTTCTGGACAGGTTGGGACAATGACCGGAACCGTCATATTTGATCCTCTGATCCCGTGGCCCATTCTGGCTGCCGTGGGTGCGATTGCTGTGGCTGGGGTCGTGTTGGCCTTGTGGCGTGGCCTGTCGGGCTGGGCGTTACGCGGGTTGGCGGCTTTGGTGGTTCTCGCCGCGCTGTCCGGTCCGGTTTATCAGATCGAAGATCGCGCGCCGCTGACTGATATCGTTTTGATGATCGAGGATGAAAGCGCCAGCCAGACGCTTTCGGACCGGGGGGAACAAACCGCACAGGCTGCCGAGGAACTCGCCGACGAGATTGAGGCGCGCGACAACACGGAACTTCGCCGCATTCGCGTTGGCGACGGGGATGGGGATGAAGGCACGCAGGTTATGGCCGCCCTGAATGAAGCTTTGGCCGAAGAACCCCGGGCCCGGATCGCGGGTATTCTGGTGGTGTCGGACGGGATCGTGCACGATGTGGATCAGACCCCGGACCTGCCCGCGCCGATGCATTTGCTGCAAACCGGGCGTGAAAGTGACTGGGATCGCAGGCTTATCGTCCGAAACGCGCCAGCCTTTGCCATTATTGGCGAGCCGGTCACATTGACCCTGCGCGTGGAAGACAGCGGTGCTGCGCCTGCAGGTGCGGCCACCGCGCCGCTCGAAATTTCGGTCGATGGCGGCGCGCCGGAACAGTTCAGTGTTCCTATTGGCCGCGATGTCGAATTGCCGATCACGCTGCCCCATGGCGGGCGCAATGTCATCCAGTTCTCTGTTCCTCAAGCCGACGGTGAATTGACTGACCGCAACAACACGGCTCTGATCCAGATGAACGGTGTTAGGGATCGTCTGCGCGTTTTGCTGGTGTCGGGAGAGCCGCATCCCGGTGGGCGCACATGGCGCAACCTGTTGAAATCCGACAGCTCGGTCGATTTGGTGCATTTCACCATTCTGCGCCCGCCCGAGAAACAAGATGGCGTGCCTGTCGATGAGCTTTCCTTGATCGCCTTTCCCACGCGTGAGCTGTTTCTGGAAAAGATCAACGATTTCGATCTGATCATCTTCGACCGGTACAAGCGGCGCGGTATCCTGCCTGCGATCTATCTGGACAACGTTACCAGTTACATCAATGACGGCGGTGCGGTTCTGATTGCGGCCGGTCCTGATTTCGCCAGCGCCGACAGTATCTTCCGATCTCCTCTGGCGCCGATCTTGCCGGCGCAGCCTTCAGCGCGGGTGTTCGAGGAACGGTATGTGCCGATGGTCAGCGACTTGGGGCAACGGCATCCGGTGACAACCAATCTGGGCGATTCCGAGAATTGGGGGGCGTGGTTGCGACAGATCGACGTGAATCACCGCTCGGGCGAGGTATTGATGACTGGCATCGACGAACGCCCGCTGCTGGTTCTGGACCGCGTGGGCGAGGGGCGCGTTGCGATGCTGGCCTCCGACCACGCTTGGCTGTGGAGCCGCGGTTTCGAAGGTGGTGGCCCGCAGTTGGAGCTGCTGCGCAGGCTCGCCCATTGGATGATGAAGGAACCCGAACTGGAAGAAGAAGCGCTGTGGGCCGAAGCCAACGGGCAATCCATGCGCATCATTCGCCAGACGCTTGAAGACGAGGTTGGGCCAGTGACGGTGACGCGCCCGAATGGCGAGACATTGGAGATTACCTTGGAAGAGGTCTCTCCCGGTCGGTTCGAAGCGCAATACTATGGGCCTGAGATCGGTCTTTATCGGTTGCAAGAAGGCGACCACATGGCCGTGATTGGCCTCGGCCCCGCCGCGCCGAAGGAATTTGAACGCACCATCGCAACCGGCGATGTTCTTGAACCGGTTCTGGCAGGTATGCGCGGTGGTGTGATCCGTCTGGAAGACGGTTTGCCAACAATCCGCAACGTGCGCGCCGGACGTCCAGCGGCTGGGCGGGGGTGGATCGGCCTGACCCCGCGCAATGCGTATGAAACACGGGACGTCACGCAGGCTGGTCTTCTGCCGCCTTGGCTGGTGTTGCTGTTGGCAGGAGGGTTCCTGCTGGGCGGTTGGCTGCGTGAAGGGCGACGCTAGTCGATCCTGATTGCCGCCCGGTCCGATTGGCCTTGCGAATCCACCACAACAAGCGAGGTGAATCCGGCCCCCGGATTCGGAATCTCGAACTCTCGCTGTCGCTGTCCGGTCAGCACGGGCACGCCATCTGCAAGCACTGAAAATGGCCCGACACCCCCACGTAGCTTCACTGTCAGGGGCGCTCCAAATGTCTCTAACACAGCGTTATCGGGCGGAAACAGCAGATCCGGAGCGGAGGGATCGTTTTGGAAAGCCGCTGTGCGAGGGCGAAAACGTTGCAAGGGTTGAGGCAATTGCGCAGCGCCGACCAGCAAGGTCGAGGGAGGCGGTGGGCGCAGCGGGCTAAGCGCGGGTTTCAGCAGGCTGAAGGCTTCGGCCAGAAGCGGTGCGGCAAGATCGCCTCCGAACGCGCCGGGAACGGGTGTTCCGTCCGCACGACCCAGCCAGACCCCAATGACGTGCTGCCCGTCAAAGCCGATGGCCCAGGCATCGCGGTGGCCATAAGAGGTGCCGGTTTTATAGGCCAGCGCCCCTGTCGCACCGCCTGCTGGGGGTGAAAGCCCGGCCAGAATGTCGGCGACCTGCCAGGCAGAGGTTTCTGACAAAACGCGCGGTGTTTGCTGCGTATCCGCCAAAACGTCGTGATACAGGACAGGGCCTTGCCCACCGGCTGCCAGAGCGGCGTAAATCTGTACCAGATCGCGCAGGCTCAACCCCACACCGCCCAATGAAATCGCCAATCCGGGCGTGCCACCGCTCAGACGCGGTTCCGATCCGGCCAAGCGCAGTGCTGTCAGCACGCGCGCGGGCCCCAACTCATTCGTCAAACGTACGACCGGGATGTTCAGCGACAATTGCAGGGCGTCCCGAACCCTCACATCGCCACGGAATGCGCCATCAAAATTGCGCGGGGAATATCGGCCAAACATGACGGGACTGTCGCTGATCAGAGTTTCGGGATGGGCCAGTCCCTGATCGAAGGCCAGCCCATAGACCAGAGGTTTCAAAGTTGATCCGGGTGACCGCAGCGCTTGTGTCATATCCACAAACCCCTGTCGGGCGTCCTGATACCCGGCGGACCCGACCGAGGCCAGAACCTCGCCACTGCGATGATCAGCCACGATCAGAGCGCCAGACACGCGTGATCCCGCGCGCGTGGCGGCCTTCATAACTAAAGCTTCCAACCGGGCCTGCAACCCGGCATCCAGGGTCAGATCAAAAGCGCTTGTCGCGGGCGCTTGACGCTTCACACGATCGGTCAGGTGCGGTGCAAGGCGTGGAAAGGGGTTCATTTTGTCGGGTAGGGGTTCCAACAAAGCCGTTCGTGTTTCAGCGGCGGTCAGGGCGCCGTGCCGCTCGAGCCTGCGCAGAACCCGATCCCGCGCTTTTTGAGCTGCGACAGGTTCACGATCCGGGCGTCGAGCTTCCGGGGATTGCGGCAATGCAACCAACAGGGCTGCTTGCGCGGGGGTCAGGCGGGCTGCGTCTTTGCCAAACCATGCACGGGTTCCGGCTCGGATACCTTCCAGATTGCCCCCATAGGGTGCGTGGGTCAGATAGAGGGTCAGGATTTGCCGTTTGCTTAACTGCTGCTCCAGCGCCAATGCGACTCTAATTTGGCGGATTTTACCGCTCCAGCGCCCGGTTGAGCCATCTTCGATCAGCCGCGCGACCTGCATGGTCAGGGTGGACCCACCCGACACCGTGCGCCCGTTCCAAAGGCTTTGCGCCACGGCCCGCAGCATCGCAACCGGGTCCACTCCGGTATGTGTCCAGAACCGTTTGTCTTCGTACCGGATGAGCATGGCGGTGAAATTCGGATCGACCGCGCCGGGTTGCAGTCTCCAAATCCCATCTTCAACCGGAAACGCACGCAAAAGGTCGCCGTTCCGGTCCCGCATCTCGACCGATGTTTCGGCCAGAACAGGGGGGAGGACTGTGGCGTCGATCCAGCGGTGGACACCGTCCCGAGCCAGTGCCGTCAGATAGAAGGCACCGGCCAGGGCCAACAAAAGCCGCGACGGCCTATGCATGACAGCCACCCGGGCAGTGATATTGCGCGGTGCAAATCACTGAACCTCGATCCGGCCAGTCGCTGTACGCGCGCGGTTTTGCGGGCGGTACATATCCTCGACCGAGGCCGCAGGATGATGGAAGAGACCCGGCGTAACAGCGCGCGCGACGTAGGCCAGCGTCACTGTTTCACGACCGGACAGATCAATAGCGGCTAGGAAACGGTCCGAGCGGAACTCGGTATGGGTGGCATCCGACAGATCCAGCCAGTCAAGCGACCGCACATCGCCTGAACGCAACAGGCTGGGGTTGTCGATTTCGATCCCGGCGGCAAGTGGATCATCGACCATCAGCCGCGCTCCGCCACTTTCGAACGGGGTCACTGTCAGAACCGTCACATACCTTTCGCCAACCTCAAAGCTGTTGGCGTCAATCGGATCGCCATCCATCGAGTAATATTGCCGTTCGATCGCATAACCATTGCCTCCCGCCTCGGGCGGAACCTCAGGGATTCCCGTGACCGTAAGGGTGATGTCCGTCGCCTGACCGTCACTTGCGGTAATGTTGACCTCATCCGCCTGACCAGACTGCAGAACCTGCACAAACGGACCAGCCACCTGAGAGCCGTTGACGGTCAAGCCTGATCCAGTCGGATCAGACACCAGCGCATGGGCGGCCAGAAGGGACCACGTGGCCTCTTGCGTGGACAAAGGGGCGCGACCGGTGCTGACACGTTGGATCAATGCGTCGCGATTGACGGCCTCGCTGCCCGCGCCCACGGCAAGGGTCAGCAACCCCGCCGCATCCCGCAGGTGCGTGCCGTAATCCGCGCGCCAGTAATTTTCCTGCTCATCAGAGGTTTGTTCCAACATGCGAGCGGCGCGGTTAAACATCGCGTCAGCTCGGGTCTGATCGCCGTAAGATGCAAGCGCTGTGCCCAATTGTGCGGCCGCCAATGGGGTGTCGAACGCATCCCCTTTGACATCTGCATAGTAGCGCAGATCACCCATCGATGCCGCGCCTTCTCGTGCCAGAACCATCATGGCATAGGCAATATCCTGACCGCCTTCGTCGAAGTCAGGCGCGTAGTTGACCCGGTTTCGAAGGTTGTCCATGGCCTGGGCAAAAGCTCGGTCTGGTACAGGGTGACCCTGAGCGCGCGCACGCGACAGGAAGTCTGTCACGTAAGCGTCCAGCCAGAAATCCCCACTTCCTGCACGCCAAAGGCCAAAGGCACCATTGGCTGCCTGACGGGTCAGGATGCTGCGAATAGACTCCGTTATGCGCCGATCCACTATCGGACCGTCCCCCAGCCCCGAGGCTTGCGCGACGGATGACAGATAAAGCAGCGGCAGGGCTTTGCTGGTGATCTGTTCGGTGCAGCCATAGGGGTAACGGTTCAACTGGTCCAACAAGCCGGGTGTATTGAATTTGGCCAATGCTCCGGCGGACAGAATGGCCTTGGCCGAACCGGGCTGGAACCCGTCAAATACGTCCTGCGAAAACAGGAAACTGTCGTCGGCCCCCAACGCGAAACGTCGTGTCTGTGCAATCACCGGATCGTTGGCACGTACGGGCATGCGCAGGGTTTGCGACAGGTCGCGGCCGTCCGGTGTGGTGATCGAGACACTGATTTCAGGATCGCCAACAACGCTGGCTGTGACGGGGATGTCAAAGACCGCCTTGCCGCCGTTCTCCAACACAAAGCTGGTCGGTGCCTCGCCCAGTTCCAATCCACCGGAAGCCGTCAGACCAAGTGCCATGTCTCCGGGTGTGCCATCGGCATGAACGATCTCAAGCCGCATCCGGCTTTGATCTCCGGGGGCAAGGAAACGCGGCAGGCTGGCGGTGACGACCACAGGGTCGCGGACGATCATATCGGCTTCTGCCTGCCCGACTGCTTTGGGTGACCACGCGACCGCCATCAATCGGACAGTGCCATTGAAGGCGGGTAGGGGAATGTCCACCTCAACCTCTCCGTCCGGGCCGACCTGCACCGGGCCGCTGAACACGGCCATCAAGTCTTGCGTCGGAGGCGGGGACTGGCGGCGCATCCCGTTATCTGCGTCACCACCGGAGCGGACGGTGCCCATCGCTCCGGTCATGCCGTCGATCAGGCGTCCGTAAACGTCGCGCAGATCCACGCCAAGACGGCGTTGCCCAAAGTAATATTCCTGCGGATCGGGACTTTCAAACCCGGTCAGGTTCAGAATGCCCACATCCACAGCAGCGAGTGTCAGCCAGACCGGGTCATTCTTCGAGGTATTCTCGACCCTAACACGGGCTTTTTGCGTTTGCCGTGGAGATGTGACCTCGGGCACATCAATTGCGACGTCCAGCTTGCGATCTGCTGGATCGATGGAGGCATGCGCCACACCCATCGCACGCGCCGGGTTTTGACCTGCTGCGACGTTCATCGGGCGGATGACTGTGGCGGTGACATATGCCCCCGCACCCCAATCTTCGGTCACTTCGATCGGGATTACGGTTTCACCTTCCGGCACGTCCACCATCTGGCGATGGATCAGCCGGTTCGACAGGATTTCGATCTGGGCGACGCCCGCCATGCGTGGGACGATACGCAACTGGGCGGTATCACCTGCGCGATAGGTGTCACGGTCCAGCGACATCTCAAGGCGGTCTGGTGTGGTTGACGCATCCGCGGCCTGATACCAGCCTGCATAGAAATCGACGGCGGTTTCGGCATATGTGCCGTCGACGCGCTGGACGACCAGTTCGTAACGGCCCCAATCCACGGGCTGCGCCAGTGTCAAAGGATCTGTCGACATGTCCACTTCGCCGGTGGCAATGCGAGTGCGGCGGGTTGTCGGTTCCCAATTCCAGTTGCCGTACAGCTGATACCACTGATACTGCGTCTCGACCCGGTTCAGTGTCCACCGCAGCCGCATGGGGCTGGGCGTCAGGTCAGGGGCGAGGGCGACGATCTGAAACGCAGCTTCGGTACCTTCAGGAACAACCTCTTCAAACAGAGGTTTGACACCGATCACCGGCTGCGGTGGCAGGACCGGAGCAGACAGGCGACGCTCAACCGGACGGCCAGAACCATCGGTCAATCGTGCGATGATTTCAGCCTCAATCGGCTTTCCTTCTGTCTCTAACACTGGAATTTCGACGGCTACGGTGGCCTGTCCCGCTGCATCTGTGCGCGTGTTCCCGAAATACGTGCTTTTGATCACGGCCTCGGCATCGTAGCGGCCAAAGCGATAGCCTTCATACCCAGGAACCGTATCAGCGGCGCGCGCGATGACCTGTCCGTCAATGCTCAGGTCAGATCCCGGCGCACCAAAAAGATAGCGCGCATCTATAGAAAGCGGTGGGCTATCGCCGGGCCGCAGGGGCGCGTCGGGCAGGGTCAGATCGAAATCGATACGTTCAGGCAGAAAGTCCTCGACCAATACTGTCTGACGCGCCAGTGCCTCGCCTTTGGGGTCAGATTTAATCTCAATCTTCCATGCTCCACGCGGTACGTCGACAGCGACAGGCAGGGCAAAGACATGGCCCCCGGCAACGCCCCCGTCCGAGACAGATCGGCGGTATTCCACCCCGTCCGGGCGATACAGGATCGTGGTCAGGGGCAGCCCTTCGATTGCCTGTGCCTCACCATCTCGGGACAGCGCGGTGACATGGATGACCTCTCCGGCACGATAGGCACCCCGATCTGTGGTCAGGAATACGTCAACCGGCCCCGCAGGCGCGCGCCCTTCGACGCCGCGATCCGACAGATCAAAAGCGGGATCTGTCAGAGACAAAAAGCTGAAATCGCTGTCCCCGGCAGAGGCGATGACCAAGGCAGGCGCACTGGCCCCCTTCCCGCGGATCAGGCCGGGATCGAAGGTGGCATAGCCGGTTTCATCGGTCTGCGCGGTTGCAATGACCGCGTTTGCATTTGTGACCAGCGAAACCTCGACGTCCTGACGCGGTGCTGCATCGCTGAGGCTACGCACCGTCACGTGCAGCCCATCCGTGCCAAGCGCGGTGCTGATCCCCAGATCGGACAGCACAAACCACTGTGTCGCGCCTGGGTCGTCATACGGATCGGCCCCCGGAACACGGGCGGTCAGCGCATAGATGCCTGCAGGCTGATCAGCGATGGCCTCTGACATGGGCAGGCGCGCTGTCATGGTTTGGTTCAACTGGTTGGATACTTCGGCTGTTCCGGTCCAGATGTCCTCGGCAATCTGATCCGAGAATTCCTCTTCCTGCCATTCGCTGAGCGGGCGGCCAAAGAAGTCCTGTTGCACCGCGCGCAACAGGTTCCGGTCGCTGACCCGCCGCAGGATCAGATCCAGCTCGGTGACGTTAACTGTTTCGACCGGCAAAGCCGCTTCCGCAGATTTCGGAAGGACATAGCTGCGTCCGGGAAACCGAACCGACGGCGTGCGGTCGCGTACATAGTGGGTCAGGTCAACGTTGCGATTCAGTGCTTCTCCCGAGGCGGCAGGCAAACCCTGTCTTAAAGTCAGGCGATAGCGCTGGCCATGCGCGACGCCATCTATGCAAAGCTGCTTTTCGTCGGGCTGAACAACCAGTCCTGTGTCGTCGCGTTGCACAAAGGGATCGTAGTCAACACCGGCCTTGACCAATGGTTCCGAAAACTCAACACAGATCCGGGGCGCGACCGCGTCGCTCTCGACCGCGGTATCGACCACTCGGAACCCGTATTTCCCGATCGCATCGTCAAGCGCGGCCAGTACGTCCTCACGCGGCTGCAGCTGTTCGGCCAGCCGCAAAACAGGGATCATGTCGCGGCCACGATCGACCTCCTCCAGAGCGTTTGCCAAAGTCATCAAGGCGGTGATTTGTGATCCCGTAGTCTCGGACCGCAAATAACCGTTGATCGCCGCGTTCAGCGCACGGTTTCGAAGATCGCGCCGCTCGTTCCAGCCTGAGGGATTAATGGTCAGCAACAAGCGCGCGTATTCCACCCAAAGATCCGGCGCATCGCTGAGAGATACGGCAACACCGGTCCATTGCATCGCTTGTGTCGCACTTCCCGCGCCGCGCGCCGCGTCCAACACAGCTTGCAGATCGTAACCGCCGGCAGGATGCAGGAAACCCAGATTGCGCGCCTGATCCGTCGCCCGCTTCAAATCAGCAGATCCCAGCACGCTCAGCGCCGTTGCACGCGTTTTTCCCAATATCAGAGCCTGCTCTGAGGTTGTTACCTTTTGCGCGGAAAGCGCTCCCTGATACGCCGCCTGCCGGGTCACCCCGTCTTTGGGAAAGCAGGCATCGGATCGCGTGTTATAGGTGAAAGCTGTGCAGCGATCATTGGCCGAGCAAGCCTGAATGCATGATTTCAGATCTGTGTCGAACAGCGCATCCAGATCTGACCCAAAAAAATCCGTGTCCCGCGTAGTGATGTAGCGAAATTCGGGCACGGCGTTCTGCGCCAGAACTGTGCCGGGCAGGATCAAGAATGAAAAGACATAAGTTATTGAAATAAAAACAAAGCGGTGCATGGTGCCCTCCTCTTTGTGCTCAGCCTTGCATGGCGTGCGTCGGTTGCGCAACGGCTTAAACAGTTTTTCATTCTCTGCCGCGATGCTGAATTTTCCACGTCCCGGAACAGATCACGATGAGTCTTGCAAACAAACTGGCACAGGAACGGCGCGCGCGTTTGGCGGCAGAACGAATGCTGGCGCTGAAACAGGCCGAGCTTTCGGCGGCCAACCGGAAACTTGGCCAGCACGCGATGGCTTTGACCAAACGTATCGGCGAAACACAGGCCGAGGTTGAAACTGTTCGGGACGAGAATGAAAAGGTCAAATCCGATCTGACCGTAGCTCATGCCAAGATCGAGGTGGCCGAACGTCGTCTGTGGCACTCCATTCAGACCATCCAGGACGGTTTTGCTTTTTTTGACGGTGAGGGTCGTCTGATCGGGGCCAACACCGCCTATCTCAGTGTTTTTGATGGTCTGGATGAGGTGGTGCCCGGGATAACCTACCCTCGTATTCTTGAATTGCTGACAACCGAAGGCATTGTCGACATAGGTGATGAAGCCGCTGATGCGTGGCGTGCAAGGATGCAAGCGCGCTGGAACCGTGCCCATCCGCCGCCGATCGTGTTGCAACTGTGGAATGGGCAATACATTCGCCTGATCGACCAGCGGGGCAGCGGCGGCGACGTTGTCAGCCTTGCGCTCAATATCACCGCGTCGGTTCGGCATGAGACCGAACTGACAGCAGCGCGCGAACGGGCCGAGACGGCCAACCGTGCCAAATCCGCGTTTTTAGCCAACATGAGCCACGAAATCCGCACCCCGATGAACGGTATCGTCGGGATGAGTGAGTTGCTGGACGAAACCCCCTTGAACGAAGAACAACGCCTGTACGTCAACACGATCAGAAACTCGGGCGAGGCCCTGCTTGTGATTATCAATGACGTTCTGGATTATTCGAAGATTGAAGCCGACAAACTTGTCCTGCACCCTGAACATTTCGATCTGGAGCGCTGTATTCTAGAGGTTGCGATGCTGTTGCAGCCCAGCGTACGCGACAAGGGCCTGACGTTGCTGGTTGATTATGATCTGTTCCTGCCCACTCTTTTCGTAGGCGATCCTGGTCGGATTCGGCAAGTTTTGACCAACTTGGTTGGCAATGCGGTCAAATTCACGTCCGAAGGGCATGTTTTGATCCGCGTTACTGGCGTGCCCCATCCTGATGCGCAAACCTGCGACATTCACGTTGCCATCGAAGACACAGGCATCGGAATCGAGACTGAAAAAATCGGCCATATCTTTGGCGAGTTCAATCAAGTTGAAGACCAGCGAAACCGCCAGTTCGAAGGTACGGGGCTGGGGTTGGCCATCACCAAACGCTTGATTTCCATGATGGGTGGCGCTGTCTGGGTCGAAAGTGAGTTGGGGCAGGGGTCTTGTTTCGGGTTTCGCATTTCGCTGCCCACCGCCGAAGGCTCACAACCCGAACCACCAGATCTGAAGGAATGCGTTAAACATGTCATGGTGGTTGATGACCTTGCCGTAAACCGTGCCATCCTTGCAAAACAACTTGGCCGGTTGGGCGCCGAGGTGACTGTATGTACTTCGGGCGGCGAAGCGCTGGCTAAAATAACTGATCAGGTTGAGCTGGTCCTGTGCGACCACGACCTGCCGGACATGGACGGGCTTGACCTTGCAACCTCGCTCAAGGACCGGGGCTGGGGGGACCTGCCTGTGATTGTGATGTCCGCAAATCCCGCTCTGATACACGCCCACCCTGCGCGCGACCTTCTGAGCGGCGTTTTGCAGAAACCAATCCCCCGGTCTGAACTCTATGGCAGGCTGATGGCCCTCAAAGCGTCTTCGAAGGCTGCTTGCGCGCCAAAACCACAGGAGAATGAGTCTAATAAAGGCGATTTCGAAACAGCCAATACCCGACGTATGAAAATCCTCGCGGCTGAAGACAACCGCACCAACCAACTGATCCTGAAAAAGATGGTGAAGGATTTGAATATCGATTTGCGCTTTGCATCGCACGGGCTCGAAGCGGTTGAGGTCTATCAGGAGTTCGCACCTGATCTGATATTCATGGATATCTCTATGCCCAAAATGGATGGTAAACAGGCGACTACCGAAATCCGACGGCTCGAGGTTGAAACCGGCCGCCATGTACCAATCGTTGCCCTTACCGCTCATGCAATGGCCGGGGATGATGAAGGGATCCTATCCGCCGGGCTCGACCATTACCTGACCAAACCGCTGCACAAGACACTCATCCATCAAATGATCCTGCAACATCAACCAGATGACGTAACCTGCGTTGAAAAAACTGATCCCGATGAAACTATGAAATGCCGCAATGATCAAAAGCAGGATCCTGCTTCATCTGGCTAAAAATACCTCGGGGAGCGCGAGGGGCTGGCCCCTCGCTTCCTTCCCGACACAAAAGCGCTGACCTTCGTTTTCCAACGGATGTATTCAGGCCACATAGGGTCTGACAAAGACCGGTTTGTCCTCTTCTGACAGGTCCGCACGGTAAGCGTAACCGCCGGTGTCAAACTCTAACAATGCTTTGGGATCAGTCAGGCGATGTTGGATGATGTACCGCGCCATGGCCCCGCGGGCTTTTTTTGCAAAAAAACTGACGATCTTTGGCGTGCCGTTTTTGTCTTCCATGAACACCGGCGTGACGATCCGTAGCTTCAGTGCTTTTGGGTCAACCGCGCCAAAATACTCCTGGCTCGCGCAGTTGATCAGAACATCGCTGCCAATTTCCGCGCTTTGCGCATTCAGCGCTTTGCTGAGCTGGTCGCCCCAGTAGTCATAAAGGTTCTTGCCGCGCCGGGTTTTCAGCTTGCTGCCCATCTCCAGCCGATAAGGCTGGATCGCATCCAGAGGTCGCAGAACGCCATAAAGTCCCGAGAGGATGCGCACGTGATCCTGGGCCCATGCCATTTCGTCCGCATCCAGCGACGCAGCCTCCAATCCTTGATAAGTGTCGCCTGCAAAGGCCAGCGCGGCGGGGCGGGTAACTTCAGCCTCGGGCGCGTCCGTAAAGGCGCGATAGCGGTCGCGGTTCAGGCGCGCCAGGTCGTCGCTCAGGTTCATCAGCTTTTTCAGATCACCAAGCGTCAGATTGCGGGCAGTCTTCGACAGCCGGATCGCGTCATCCTGAAAGTCGGGTTGTGTGACCGCGACATCCCGCTCTGCCCAGTCCAGCCGCTTGGCCGGGGAAATCACTACCAGCATATCCGCCCTCTTTCCTTGCCTGATTTGGTGTATCTAGGTCGTTTTGCGTTTTACCAAAAGAACATTTGTCGAAAGGCGCGGTCGACCGTTGGGGGAGGCAGCGTCTTTTGACACGATTGAGGCGCAAAACGAACTAGCCCGCCTCACGCAGCACGTCCAGAAAGGCAGCGCCAAACCTTTCGTGACGTCGATCACCCAGCACCGTCTCGATCCCGCGCGGATCATCCGGGCGCATCTGCGCCACCTTTGCCAGTTGCGAGGCCGTGCAGGTCAATGGCTTATCTATCCCATCGGGGCCGCGCGACAACTGAGACTGTACTTCGAGCAAACGGTCGTAAATCTCACCCTGGTCGCGCCCCGCCAGTTTGCGGCGGGCTGGGTGCACGGACTCAACCGCGCCTGCGATGACTTCAAGGAAGGTGTCGCCATAGCGTTCCAGCTTTTTGGCGCCAACACCGCCAACACGCGCCATATCATCCAGTGTAGTGGGGCGTTTTTCAGCCATTTCGATCAAAGTGCGATCAGGGAAGATCACATAGGCTGGCACACGTGCGGTTTCTGCCAAAGCGCGGCGTTTGGCCTTTAAGGCCGACAGTAACGGCGCGTCTTCCTCGGACACCATGGCTTTCACTGCGGGGCGGCGCGTGGCCTTTCGGATCGTGTCCTTGCGCAGGCTGATCAGTGCCTCGCCCTTCAGGATCGGCTTGGCGGCTTCGGTCATGCGCAGCGCGCCGTGGCGTTCTGGATCTGGGCGGACCAGATCGTGGCCCATCATCTGCCGGAAAATCGCTTGCCATTGCGGACGCGACCAGTCTTTGCCAATGCCCCAGGTGGACAGATCGTTGTGACGACGCGCGCGTATCTTGTCGGTTTCGTTCCCCAGCAGAATGTCGATCAGATGGCCTGAACCAAACCATTCGTCCGTCCGCAAGATCGCGGACAGGGCCATACGGACCGGTGTTGTTCCGTCGAAAACCTCAGGTGGCGTGTCACACAGGTCGCATTTCCCGCATGGCACTGCCTGTTCGCCAAAATAGCCCAACAAGGTCTGGCGGCGACATTTCAGTGCTTCGGCCAAACCCAACAAGGCGTTCAGTCGAGCATGGTCGGCCATGCGACGTTCAGGCGGTGCCAGCCCTTCGTCGATCTGCGACCGCCGAAGGCGAATATCGTCAGGACCGAACAGGGTGAGTGTTTCAGCAGGACCACCATCGCGCCCGGCGCGACCAATTTCCTGATAATAGGCTTCGATGGACTTGGGCAGATCAGCATGGGCCACCCAACGGATATCGGGTTTGTCGATCCCCATACCAAAGGCAACGGTTGCCACAACGATCAGCCCATCCTCGCGGGCGAAGCGGGTTTCGACGATGCGACGATCCTCGGGGTCCATACCGCCGTGATAGTGACAGGCGGTGTGGCCTTCGTCGCGCAGAGCCTTGGCCAGCACTTCGGTCTTGTTGCGGGTGCCGCAATAGACGATGCCGGATTGACCCTTACGGGCAGCGGCGAAATCGAGGATTTGTTTGCGCGGCCCGTCCTTGGCAGCAAACGCCAGATGAATGTTAGGCCGATCAAACCCACGCAGAAACTTGCGCGGTTCGGTGCCGTCAAACAGTTTCTCGACAATCTCGTCCTGCGTTTCCGCATCCGCTGTGGCGGTGAAGGCCGCCAGCGGCACGTTCAGCGCACGCCGCAACTCACCGATCCGCAGATAGTCGGGGCGAAAATCGTGACCCCATTGGCTGACGCAATGCGCCTCATCCACGGCAATCAGGCTGACATTGATCCGGCGCAGCATGCCCAACGCCGACCCAGCCGCCAGACGTTCCGGTGCCATGTAAAGCAGCTTGAGCCTTCCGGCTTCCAACGCTTCCCATACGGCATCGGTTTCTTCGGGCGTATTGCCCGAGGTCAGCGCCCCGGCCTCGACCCCGGCCTCCTGCAGCCCACGAACCTGATCGCGCATCAAGGCGATCAGCGGCGAAATCACCACTGTCACCCCGTCGCGCATCAAGGCAGGCAGCTGAAAACACAAGGATTTCCCGCCCCCGGTCGGCATGATGGCCAGCACGTTTTCGCCCGAGGTCACGGCATCGACAATCTCTTCCTGTCCGGGGCGGAAGTCGTCGAATCCAAAGACATCTCGCAACAAGGGTGCGGAGTCGAACATCTGCGGGGTTGCCCTGTTTTAAGGTTTATCTGCTCTTAAGACAGGACAATCACATACTAAGATTCAGTGAACAAGAGGTCAGTAGAAATAGGGCGCATTGTTGATCAGGATGATCCGCAGCGCGTAGACCCCGATCAGCACCACCAATGGCGTCAGATCCAGCCCACCCATATTGGGCAGGATGCGGCGGATGGGGCCGTAAATAGGCTCTAATATGCGGTTCAGCCCGTACCAGATTTGCGCGACCAGTTGCTGGTGCAAGTTGAGCACCTGAAAGTTGATCAGCCAGCTCATGATCACATGGGCCAGAATGATGAACCAGACAACGTCCAGGATCAGCAGCAGGATTTGGATCAGCGACAGCATGGGTTCTCCGTTTTCTAGTTGGCCGAGACCTAAGCACCACAACGGCAAAGAGCAAGTGTCCGGCACTCAAAGCTTGCGAATTGAACCAAACCCCCGTCTTATGAACGCAACAATAACAGAGGCAGAGATGGCAGAGATTTCCAAACGCAGGCGCATCTGGGGCTGGTGGTTTTTTGACTGGGCCAGCCAACCGTATCACACGCTGCTGGTCACCTTTGTCTTTGGCCCATACTTCGCCGGGGTGGCAGCCGGGTACTACGCGAACAGTGGACTGGATGCCGAAGCCGCAGCCGCGCAGGCGCAGACGGTCTGGGCAAATTGCCTGACGATCACAGGGTTGATCATTGCCTTTGGCGCGCCTTTGCTGGGGGCGATGGCGGACGTGTCGGGGCGGCGCATTCCTTGGATTTTTGCGTTTTCGGTGATGTACGCGGTTGGATCCGGCGCGTTGTGGTACACGATGCCCGATGGTTCGAACATGTGGCTGATGCTGTCGGCCTTTGGGTTGGGCTTCGTGGGCGCGGAATATGCGCTGATCTTTATCAATTCTCAGCTACCTGATCTGGGCGACGACAGTGAAGTGGGCGAGATTTCGGGCTCGGGATTTGCGTTTGGCTATTTTGGCGGGCTGATCTCGTTGGCGATCATGCTGGCGTTGTTTGTTGAACAGGCGAACGGGAAGACCTTGATCGGGATGGAGCCTGCCCTGGGCCTCGACGCGGCGACCCGAGAAGGCACACGTTTTGTCGGCCCGTTTACGGCTGCTTGGTTCATTCTGTTTATGGTGCCCTATTTCCTGTGGGTGCGCGATGACGCACCAGCGGACAAAACGGGCAGCGTGGGTGAAGCGCTGCGTCTGCTGGC
>NZ_JBXWSB010000096.1:0-17838 GCF_059613205.1 Ruegeria sp. BHSB064 | reverse complement strand
TGGGCTGGCCGCACGAGGAACATGACTCGGGTCGTCCCTGCCGCAAGTCGCCACTGTATGACACGCTGAAATCGCAGGGCGCGTGTTTTGGTGAGAAACTGGGTTGGGAACGCCCGAACTGGTACGCGGATGCATCGCTGGGAGAGACCGCGAAGGATGAATACAGCTTCGGTCGCCAGAACTGGTTCGATGCAGTGGGCCGAGAGCACAAGGCTGCGCGTGAGGCGGCGGTGCTGTTCGATCAGACTTCGTTTGCCAAATTCGCGCTGAAAGGCCCGGACGCTTTGGCGGCAATGAACTGGATCTGCGCCAACGATGTGAACAAGCCGGTCGGTGCGTTGGTTTATACCCAGATGCTGAACGACAAGGGCGGTATCGAATGTGACCTGACTGTCGGCCGGGTTGCACATGATGAGTTCTACATCGTCACCGGCACTGGCTTTGCCACACATGATTTCGACTGGATCAACCGCAATATCCCCGAAGGCATGAATTGCCAACTGTTCGACATCACCTCATCGAATGCGGTGCTGTCGCTTATGGGACCAAAGGCACGGGATATTCTGGCGGCGGTGACGCGAGATGATGTTTCGAATGACGGGTTTAAATTTGGAACGATCCGCACCATTGGCATCGCCGGATGCCCGGTCAAGGCGCTGCGTGTGACATATGTGGGTGAGCTTGGCTGGGAACTGCATCTGCCAGTGGAATATGCCCAAACCGTCTATGCCGCGCTGATGGAGACGGGCGCGCCTCATGGTCTGGTGAATGCAGGATACCGCTCTATTGAATCGCTGCGGCTTGAGAAGGGCTACCGCGCATGGGGCTCGGATATCGGGCCGGATCATACACCGTTCGAAAGCGGGCTGGGCTGGGCCGTCAAGCTGCGCAAGGATGTTGACTTCAAAGGCCGTGCCGCATCCGAAAAGCAGAAAGCAGAAGGCGTCAAAAAGATGCTGGCCTGTTTCACAGTTGATCCGGATATCGTTCTGTTGGGTCGGGAAACAATCTATCGCAATGGCGAACGGGTCGGTTGGCTGACCTCGGGCGGGTATGGATATACCGTCGGAAAATCGATTGGATATGGTTACATCCGCAACTCCGATGGCGTTGACCCAGAATATGTCACGTCCGGAGTGTATGAATTGGACGTAGCCACCACAAGAGTACCCTGTCAGGTGACTTTGCAGCCGCTTTACGACCCCAAGATGGAACGCGTAAAGGTCTGAAATCTGTATCAACGCAGATGTATCCATCTGAAAGGATTGAAATGGTCGCCGCACATACGCTGAAGGAACATGCTATTCAGATGGCTGATATTGCGTCGTCATCTGCGATGCGGTTTTTTCGCGGATCTCTGGGTGTCGAGTTCAAACTGGATGAAAGCCCTGTGACGCAAGCAGACAAAGCGGTGGAAGCTGAGGTTCGGTCCTACCTGAACCAGCATTTTCCCTCGCATGGGGTCTTCGGCGAAGAACACGGGCAAGAGGCAGGTGACGGACGGCACATGTGGGTCATTGATCCAATCGACGGGACCCGATCATTTCTGTCCGGCCATCCTTTGTTCGGGTTCCTGTTGGCTCACTTGGTGGACGGGCAGCCTCAGTTAGGCTTGGTCGGAATGCCCGTTTTGAATGAGGTGTATGTCGGTGTCATAGGTGAAGGGGCAGCTCTGAACGGTAAACCCATTCGGACCTCGCAACAAAAGCGCTTGGATCAGTCTATCCTATACGTAAACGAGGGGGACAAGATCCATCGCGATCATCCGGACCTGTTCAACCGTTTGATGCAGGCCGGGCAGACGCGTCGGTTCGCCTATGACTGTTACCCGCATGCGCTGCTGGCTGCGGGGCATGTGGATGCCGTAGTGGACTATGACCTTCAACCCTATGACTACTTGGCGGTTGCGCCGCTTATTGCGGCAGCTGGTGGTGTGATGACCGATTGGCAGGGCAGGGCTTTGACACTGGAGTCCGATGGTGCTGTCGTATCGGCGGCTACCCCAGAACTGCATTCAGATCTTTTGAAACTGATCAACACATAGTCATGCGAAGAAAGGCCCGGCACTGTGGCCGGGCCCTTCTGTTTTTGATTATTCGGCAGCGATGGCCTGTTCAGAGCCAGTGGATTTCGCAATCGGGCTCCATTCCAGATCACCTGTGTAACGCCATGCCAGGTCGCCATTTTCATCCATTGCGATCAGGTGAAGCCAGCGATTGTCAAACAGGGCTTTGACATTCGCATGCCGTTTCAGAATGTCGTTCATGGCCTCGCGTGGTGCTTCGATCACAACGGACAGGCGCAAAGGATCATGCTGGAACACTTCGCCATCATGAACCGATTGCCAGGGCAGCCCTGGGCGCAAAGCGCCTCCGTTCCCCTCGACAACACCAATCCCGCCGACCACGTTGTGCAGCAATTTGTTGCCGCCGCCAAACAAGCCCGGCGCGACGGACGAGCCATAGTATTGCAGGCTGATCCAACTCGCCACGACAACCGGGGCGGTCATGATCAACTCCAACACGCCAAACCCATCATCCGAGCGCCAGTCATAGCTGTGCAGAAAGGACTGACCGGCCAACCCGGTCCCATCGGTCCGGCTGCGTGGGGCCGCAATGAAGGCCCGGCAGCCGGCCAAACCCCATTCAGGCCGAAGTTCGGCCCAATCCTTGGCGCGGCGGGCAATATCGTCGCCCTTATTGGCACGGGGGAGCCGCGCCGAACGCTCGGCACGCGCCAGACGCCCGGCTTCCGCCAGCCAGGTTTTCAGCTGCGCGATTTGGGGTGCCCATGATCCCGCCGGATGATCCTGATCAAACAGAGTGACGTCATCCGTTGTTGTGTGGTGCATGGCGGGCAGGAACAGCGTGTCAGTAGGAATGTCGATCCCTTTGTCCCGTAGGCCATCCCGCACTTGATTGTCGTTTAGCAGGCTGGCCAGCAGCCGAGCGCTGACGTCCCCTGCATGACCACCGCAAGCGCCGCATTGCAACGCGCTTTCGTGCGGATTGTTGGTAACATCCGCGCCATGCCCGGCCAGCATAACGATGCGTGCAAAATTGCTTGTCAGCGACATTGCGCCCAAAATGGTTTTCGCAGTATCGACGCGTGTTGCCAAATCCATCGAAGGATCCAGTTTCGGGGCGGGATCAAACTTGCTTGTCTTGCCACTGGTCGCCAGCGAGTCCCGAAGCAATTTTCCCGCATAAACCGGTCCGGTCGCTTCGACGAAGGCAAAGGATGACACAGCTGCCAATTTGAAGCGGCCCCAAGCACGTTTCGCGCGGGCAGTATAGCGCCGATCGAGATCGGACAGCGTGTCTTCTGCCGCCTTGGACGTAACATTGGGGTTCAGAAGAACGGGTCCCCGCAGTTCGGTCACGTCTGACCCTGCGCATTTATGCGCGCTGGCCAACCCGAAGAACCCGGCAAAGCCAATGGTTTCAATGCCCGCATCCTGCGCTTCCAGCGCCCGGCGAAAAACTTCGGACCGGACGTCAATACAGAACGCGGCCTGAACCATGGGGCGGCCTTCGGTTGCTCTTGGCTGAGATCCGGACAAAGCCTGACCCAGCTTGCGCTGTTGTGCCCGTTCAGCGGCATCTTGGAGAATGGCGTCAATCACCATGTCACGGGACGGTGTGATCGGCGTTTCGTGTATTGCTATGGTTTCCGACCAACGTGCCGAAATCTGATCGCGGTACTGATGGAACAGCGCTTCTTCAAACACCATCCGAATGGCAAGCAGTTCCGCCGTTGTTGTGTCGGTCTGACCCTGAAGCTCGGCCTGCCACAACAGGTAGCGTGCATATTGCGCCCAACCGCCCAGCGTGATCAGCCAGCGATGAAAGGTTGTCCCGGCCGCCTCTGGCGTCACGCCCAGCGTTTCCGCAGCCCGTCCGATGGCCCGCCATTGAGAACGGTTGGTGGCCGCCACAAACGCGCCAAAGCCTTTCAACCCATTGATTTCCGGCGTCAGGTCGCGCGAGGCAAACTCCCGCCATGCACTGAACGCACCACCGGCACGGCTGGGCTGCCACAGGGCCTGACCTTCGTCGAAATGGCTTGCGGCCCAAGCTCCGATACGTTCTTCGATCAAACCCGGCCAGTCGATGCCTGATACGTCTGCGGCGAGATCTGCAACCGTAGGCAAAGGGGCAAGAGGTGCGGCGTCGTCGGTCAAGGCAGCCGTCACATCTTCGAGCTTTGGTGGATCAAAGCGGCTCTCGACATGAGAAATTGCCTCGACCAGATCACCGTCAACCATCTCGCCGGTTTTCAGCTTTTCGGCCATGGCCTGCCGGTCAGGGGTGATGCGTACACCAGCGACCCGACCAAGGCGTGCAGCTGTCACGGCGAGCGTGTCTTCAGTCTGGCCGAGGAAGGGGTTAACAGCGACGTTGGCCGCCAGCGGAAATAAAGGGGGGATCTGGCGCACCGCGTCATTTGCAATCGCGACCAGTTCCAAAAGCGGAGCAGGATAGCTTTCGTGTTTCATATACATGTCTGATCCCCTTTTTTACAAAGTCCGACGCGTGGACCATCCGTCCAGCAGCCGGTCAAAGATTGCATTGGCATAAAGTCCGTTGGACAGATGAACCCGGATACCAGCCGCCGCAGGATGCGAGGCCCAAAGCGGGAAGGTCGACTGAGCCAGTGCCACAGCACCAAAGCTGATCAGAGCCAGAACGATCAGAGCCCATTCCAGCGGTCCTGCAGCGGGTGTGGGTGGCAACATACCGGCGGTCAGATGCTGCGCTGCAATTTGCAGCACGAAGTAGCTGACAGATGTTGCTCCGGCATAGATGACGGTGCGACGGGTCAGGGCACCCGGGGCTGCATCCGCAAAGCCTTGGGCCAGCAGATAAGCGACGCCGAAGATCAGGATAACGCCCAGTGCGATGGCTTGGACAGATTTCCCTTCGATTCCGAATACCGAAGCGACCACGCCGTAGATCAGAATGCCGGTTGCGAAAGCCAGCAATACGTTGCGTGCGCTTGGCACAGCCACTGGCCCCGGCCGACGGATCGCCGCAACGTTGCGCACGGCTTCACCGGCGCTTAGGAAGGCATGCGCTTTGTAAAGTGAGTGCGCCACGATGTGCAGCAGCGCCAACGGGAACAGTGCCAGCCCGCATTGCATGATCATGAACGCCATCTGAGCGATTGTGGACCATGCCAGAGACGTCTTTACCGCGGGTTGCGTCAGCATCACCAACCCGCCAAACAGCGCAGTGAACCCGCCCAGCATGACCAGCAGGGCCATGATGCCCGGTGCGACCAACATCACGTCAGCAAAGCGGATCAACAGGAACCCGCCCGCATTAATTACGCCAGCGTGCAGCAGGGCCGACACCGGCGTCGGTGCTTCCATAACCTCGGTCAACCAGCCATGGACAGGGAACTGAGCTGATGCCAGCACGGCTGCCAATGCGATCAACAGGGCCGCAATAATTGTCACCACGGTTGGTTGCGCCGATGACAGGATCGTGGCGATATCGGTCGTTCCGTAGCCGATGATCAACAGAACCACCGCAATCGCAAGCGCAGCTTCGCTGAGCCGCGCCACAACGGCCTTTTTACGTGCCGCGCGCTGCGCCGTTGTGCGTTCGGGGTAGAACAGCAGCAGTTGATTCAACGCCAGACTTGTCGCGATCCAGGCGGCAAAAAGTTGAAGGATGTTGCCGGACATGACCAGCAACAGAACCGAGGCAAGCGCAACGGACATCCATCCGGTGAACGCACCCTGTTTCTGCTCACCATCCATATAAGTCGCCGAATAGCGCAGGACGATCCAGCCAATGAAGCTGACCAGAACCAGCATCGTGGCGCTCACCGCGTCTAGCCGTACTGACAATCCGACGCCCCAGAACCCGATCAGTGCCGATGTTCCGGATCCATTCGCAATCAGCAATAATGCGGACACAGCAGACACCGCAAAGGCCACCAATGCAGCCCATTCTGCGATTTGAGGTACATTACCCGGTCGCATCCCCGGATGGCGGCTGCAATAGTAAGCCGATACCAGAAGGATGACTGGACTGAGGAGGGGTAGAAGCAAGTAGCTCATGCGTATGTCCCTTGACGTTCAATGCTGACTCGACGTGTTCAGAGACACATATTTCGCACCACATCATATGAAAAATACATTGTTTGATAAAAAACGTTCGTATATTTAGAACGATATGCCACTTAACTATCATCATCTCCGCTATTTCTGGGCGGTTGCCCATGACGGCAACCTGACCCGCACTGCACAACGTTTGAATCTGTCTCAGTCCGCCTTGTCCGTGCAGATAAAAGAGCTGGAAGATCGCCTTGGCCATCCGCTGTTTGAGCGCAGAGGCCGCAAGCTGCACCTGACCGAAGCCGGGCATATCGCGCTGGACCACGCGGATGCGATTTTTGCGACGGGTCAAGAGCTTGTGGCAACCTTACAAGATGCTGGAAACACACGGCAGGCGCTTAGGGTAGGGGCGCAGTCCACCCTGTCACGGAACTTTCAGATTCGCTTTTTGCGACCGATATTGGCGCGTGTCGATGTCGAGGTCATCTTAAGGTCTGGCAGTCCAAGTGAATTGCTGGAAGGGCTTGAAACGCTGAATTTTGATCTGGTCCTTATGAACCATGAGCCCGCGAGTGACAGCTTGACCAGCTTTGTCACGCATCATCTGGCCGAACAACCGGTCAGTATCGTTGGAACCCCGGATCGCCTTGACCCGACCCGCCCAATACGGGATTTGTTGGAAGAACAACCTTTTATCTTGCCCACAACCAACAACAGTGTTCGTACAGCGTTTGACGCTATGGCCAGCCGCATGTCGGTGCGCCCTCAGGTGGCCGCCGAAGTAGACGATATGGCCATGATGCGGCTTCTGGCGCGCGAGGATATTGGTCTGGCTCTGGTGGCCCCGATCGTTGTTCAGGATGAGCTGAACTCGGGCCGTTTGGTCGAGGCAAAAGAGCATCCGAAGATCAAAGAAAACTTCCACGCAATTACGTTCAAGCGCCGTTTTCCTAATCCCTTGGTGCAAGAGCTTTTGTCAAACGGGCCGGACACGCCGGCTGATATCTGACGTCAATCACCGCGCGCGGATTTGAACAGGTATAGGAACACAAAAAGAGACCCGATCGACGTTGTTACGATTCCCACGGGCAGTTCTTGTGGGGCCAGAAGAAGGCGGGACAGAATATCGGACATCGTCAGCAGGATGGCCCCTACGATGGCTGAAGTAATCAACAGGTTTCTGTGCAGCGTACCGGCAATGCCACGTGCGATATGAGGGACCATTAACCCGACAAAGCCAATGACACCGGCCACGGACACAAAGCTTGCCGTCGCCAATGCAGCAACAAAGAACATACTGAAACGCAGACCTTGAACAGGTATGCCCAGTGAGGACGCCGTGAAGTCTCCGGTCAAAAGGGCATCCAGCCAGCGACTACGGTAAAGAGCGTAACTCAGGATCAGGGCTAGTCCTGTCAGAACCAGTGGGAATGTCTCCCACCGTGCAAGGCCCAACCCGCCGAGCATCCAGAAGATGACTGAATGCGCCGCGCGGTTATCACCGGAAAAAATCAAATAGTTAGTGATGGCGGAGAATAGAAAGGACACGGCCAAACCGGCCAGAATCAGTTTCTCAGGCGCACTTGTACGCAGGCCCTGAACCAGTGCCAGAACAATACCCGAAGCGATCAAACCCCCGCAAAATGCCGCCAATGGCAAGGTCCAAATACCCAGTACATCACCCGTGACAGTGATCACCAAAACCGCCCCCGCAGCCGCGCCCGAGGACAGGCCAAACAAGAATGGATCGGCCAGGTCGTTGCGCGTGGTTGTTTGCAAAACCACACCAACAACCCCCAGACCCGCCCCGATGACCGCGGCGAACAAGGCGCGGGGCAGGCGCAAATCAAAAACGATCCGGTGGAGCGGGGACATGTCGCCCTCGGTCAGGCCTGTTCCAAGACCAATCGCAGCGACCACGTCCCGCACGGGAATTTTAGTTGTTCCATAAACGATGGAAAGCAGCAAAAGGGCGATCAGAACGATCGCCCCCAGCAAGATCGAACGGCCCAAATGGACCATATCAGTTGGTCTCCGGGTGCATTGCCTTGACCATCTTTTCAATGGCCTCAATGTTTGCCGGGCCGGGTGTCAGCTCTTCATAGCGCAGGCCGATCCAGCGCTCGTTCTTGACTGCATCGGTTTGAGACATGACAGGATGATCTTTCAGGAACTGGAAGGTATCTTCTGCACCGTTTCCTGTCTGATAGTCCAGCAGAACCAGGAATTCCGGGTTTGCAGCGGCCACGGTTTCCCACGACGTACGGCCCCAGCTGGTGTCCATGTCATGGGTCACATTCTCTCCGCCAGCAGCTGCGATCATCGCGTCGGGTATCGCAAATTTGCCAGCGGTAAACGGAGCGTCAGCTGGCCCGTCCAACAGGAAGACACGGGGTTTTGGTAGATCAGCTGTTTTGGCTTCGATAGCGGCCAGTTGGTCTTTCCAGCCCGAGACAAGCTGTTGTGCCTTGGCTTCGACGCCCATGACCTGACCCAAGCGCATAACGTCCCCAAACAGCAGGTCCATGCTGGCCTCTGGGCGGTCTTTGTTCAAATGTACGCAGCTTTCGGTCAGGACCATGGTCTTGATGCCGAAAGGTGCCAGGGTGTCCGGGGTAACCTCTCCACCCGGCTGCATACCGTAGTACCATCCTGCAAAGAACATGTCGGGTTCTACAGCGATGAGGTTTTCAACAGTGGGGTATTTTGGTGCAAGCTCTGGGATATCACCGCGCTGCGCATCAAAGTCAGGGCTTGTCTTGTACCAGCCGGTGATGCCGGTCAGGCCCACGATCTTGTCTTGCAGACCCAATGCAAACGCCATGTCGGTCATGTTCATGTCGTGAACAACGATCCGCTCGGGCGCGGCTTCAAAAACCAGCGGTTCGCCGCAATTGTCCACTGTGATGGCTTCTGCGGCCGCGCCGCTTGCCAGGCCAGTGAACAGAGCCACAGGCCAAAGTTTCTGCATCATTGTAAGCTCCTGTTATGATGACAGTTTTCGTTTTCGGATGTCCAACGCAGGGATCATGCGGCCTTCATGCTGAAAGCACAGATAATCCACGCCAAAGGTGTCGCGGACGCGTTCCGTGGTCAGCACTTCGCTGACCGGCCCATATCCCGTCAGGCGTGTGGATTTCATCAAAGCCACATGCGTTGCGAATTCCGGGATCATGACCAGATCGTGGACGATCATGACCACCGTGACGCCCAACTCGGCCACCAGGGACAACATGTGCCCCTTTGCGTCGGGATCCAGATGATTGGTCGGTTCGTCCAGAAACAACAAGGATGGGTTTTGTGCCAAAGCGCGTGCGATATGAGCACGCTGTCGCTCGCCGCCAGATAGCTGGCTCATCGGCTTTCGGGAAAGATGTGACAAACCGGTTGTTTCCAGAACTCGATCGAGGTCTTCCCTGTGCTCGGTAACCGATTTTTCAGCCCGAATAGGGATTTGCCCAAGCGCAACATAGTCCCGCAGACGCAGCCGACCGTCAGGCGTTTCCTGCTGCCCGACAACCGCGATGGTGCGGGCGCGCTCATGCGCGGACAGTGTGCGTAAACTTTGGCCTTTGATCCGCACATCACCCAGCGCAATACGTTCTATTCCGCAAAGCAGCTTGAGCAGCGTTGTTTTCCCCGCACCATTCGGTCCCGCTATTGCCAGAATCGAGCCTTCGTCCAAGCCGAACGACACGTCTTGTAGGAGGACATCGCCATTCAAAGCGTAATATTCGAGACCTTCCACTGACAGAAAACTCATGACATCCTCTCGGTTGGCAGGGCCGGTATTCGCGACAAGGTCTTGGTGAATAGCGCGGGCGGGCGTTCGGTTGCACTTGTCCAACCATCGGAACTAAGACGATATTGCTCGGCAAATTCCGCCACTGCGTCCAGATCCAGTTCCGTGTCGATGTCGCCAAACAGATACTGCGCCTTTCCCGGTGCCTGAAGGCCAATGGTGGTTGGTTGGGAACAGCCCGCCATGCAATCAACTGTTCGTATTGCAAATCCTTCGGGCAGTATTGGTGCCAATGCGCCAGTCACTTGATCGGTGGACATGGCACCAGTGCAGGTCGCGCACACAAGAATGAAATGATCAGCGGTTTTCGTCATTGCGTGTAGCGCTTACAGTGGGATGGAATAATATGCAATGTTATAACGTAACGGTAAACATTGCTAACGGCACAGCAGGCTGTCCCGGCACCGCAGAAGTTGGAGAAGAGTTTGTTACTGTCAGTCACCCTTAACACTGTCCGCTCCGCTTGAAACCAAGCGCGGACAGAAGGTGCCACCAATGTAAACACGCGAAAAACGTGCCATCAAAGCCTCCTTCCAGGACGCCCCGCCCCGGGTTGGTTGAACATCGGATGGCAGGTCTCCTGACTTGCGGGTCTAGGCTCGGCCCACCTTCCCAACCCTTTCGGGGTCAGTGGTGCTTTGGCGTCGCTCTCCGCTTACAGTTGCGGGGGCAGTCACGGACTTGGCAAAATACTGTGCCGCACCGTATTCCCATTTTCATCCCTTACGGAACCATCCCGCTCAGCTAGTCTCGCAGTGCTTGACTTGTCAAGCGGGAGATTGAGTGGCTTTGGGCGAAATCACTTGGGCTCAGCCCAGTTGCCTGTCGGAAATTGCCAGCCCGGTCTGCGTCAGTAGTCGGAAACCAATAAGAAATCTGGCGCGGCATCTTCTTCGATTTTTGAAAATCGTGGGATCGGATCTTCAAACACATTATCCGTGCGATCGTCATTCACGGTCGAAACCTCGCCAATAAGGCAATCGCCGTGCTCGGCCCAGAACGCGTGCCAGATCCCCGGCATCAGGGTTACGCTTTGCCCCGGTTTCAGGCGTAGATGCTCGCCCGGTTGCAACGTGACCGGGCAGGCATCGCTGGGCACTGTGACCGGTGTTTGCCGGTCGATGCCACCCTCTGGGTCAGATGCATAGATCTCAATCACCAGATCACCGCCACCCCGGTTGATAATGTCTTCTGCCTTGACGATGTGGCGATGCATAGGAGACAGTTGTTTCTCTTTCGAGATCAACAACTTTTCGGCGTAAAGCATTCCGCGCCCGGACTTCAAATCATTCACCTCGCCGTTGCGCAGGGTGAAGAGGAACAGGCCCAGCTCATCAAACCGGCCCTGCGCGTAGTCGGTGATGTCCCACCCCAAGCCGCGGCTGCGGATCGTTTCCGCCAACGGGCTGCGCATCTGTTCGGGGGACCAATTAGCGAAAGGCGGCAATACGGCTCCAAAGGATTGGATGAAATGCTGCGCTTCGGATTTGATGCGATTTATGTCAGATCGTTTCATTGGTCTTTCCAAGAATTATAACTCATGAGCCCAGGGCGGTTCAGCCCCAGCACGAGATACGGTTACAGCTGCAACTTCAGCACCCAGTTCCATGGCTGCGCGCAAGGCGTTAGGAGTTAAGTTGCGTACAGCAGGTTTTGTCAGATGCCCGGAGCGGCTGAGACCGGTGAGAACACCTGCATTGAACGTGTCCCCCGCACCGATCGTATCCACGACCTGCACCGGTTTTACCGGCACCGTCACTTGCGATCCATCCGCCAGATACCCGTTTGCGCCATCGCCGCCCCGGGTCACGATCAGGGCTGATGGTCCGGCTTGCAACAACAAGGCTGCTTTGGCTGCTTCGGGTTCCGCACCGGGAATGATCCAGTCCAGATCCTCGTCCGACACTTTCACGATATCGGACTGCGCGATCATGCGGTTCAAGCGAGTTCGAAACCGGGTTTGATCCTGAATAAAACCCGGACGAATGTTAGGATCCAGCATGACAGGGCGGTCATTCCCATGTTGGTTCAACAAGGATGCGTAAGCATCTGCACATGGTTCACACGCCAAGCTTATACCCCCAAGATAGAGGGCCGAGATGGCAGGAAGTTGATCCGGTATATCTTCGGGCGTCAACATACGCCCAGCCGTGTTTTCATCAACAAAACTGTAGGTTGCGTGACCATCTTCAAGTTGAACAAAAGCAAGAGTGCTGGGGCGATCCGAAAGTATGACATGCGAAACGTCAACGTGGCTTGCCTTTAATGCGTTGATCAGTTGTTGACCGAACATGTCCGTAGATACACCGGTCAGCATCCCCACGGACTCACCCAAGCGCCCCATGGCGACAGCTGTATTCAAGATCGCGCCACCCGTGTGAGGCACAAAGCCGCGCGCGCCGGACACTGTCGGCTCGGCAATCATGTCAATCAGGGCTTCCCCACAGCACAGGATCATTCCAACGTCCTTTCCCAGAGCCTCAAGCGTGCAAGATGTTCAACGCTTCAGTGCGTTTTTGCAAAAGTTGTTTGCCCCGATGATGCCGAACTCGGCCTGCTCTGAGACGTAAAGGTTCAAGGATTTGCGAAGCTCGCTGAAACGCCCGCCGCCATTAAATGCGTCCTTGAAGTCCTGATCAAACAGCCAGCGGTTTTTCTCGGCGACCCCGCCGACAAGAAACACTCCACCAGCAGGCATAAGCGTGACAGCCATATCACCCATAAGCGCGCCCAGATGCGTTGTGAACATCTGTGCAGTTTTGATTGCGATGGGATCTGAGGCATCGCGGGCTTCCGACAATATGTCTTTGGCCGACCGAAATGACGATTGCTCAGCACCCGCTGCCAACCCAACTGCCTGATACAGGATAGGAAGGCCAGTTCCGCTCAGGAACATCTCTGCCTCCAACGCAAGGCTGTCGCCAAAGAAACAGTCCGGGGCAATGTGACGGGCGGCTTCAAAGATCTCGACCTCGTCCCGGTGACGCGGATAAAGCCCGACATGCCCACCTTCGCCCGAAACCGTGTGATAATGACCTTCGGAATACAACAATGCGCCGACACCCAGGCCAGTTCCAGGCCCCACCACCAATCGTGTGCCTGCAGGTGGTTTGGCCTGACCTTGCAAAACCGAAATATCGTTTTGTGTGATGTCGGCGACGGACCATGCCGCGGCTGTGAAGTCATTGATGACAAAAGTATGTTCCGCTCCGGTAGCCTGCGCCAACTCAATTTCCGACAGGTCCAGGTTTGCATTCGTCAGACGGATCACCCCATCCCTGACGGGACCAGCCCCCGCAGCAACGACCGCCTGAGGATTTGTGCCAACCTCATCGCGCAACGCGTGAAAGGCGTTCAGCAAATCTTCCAGAGTTCCCGTTGGGTGCTTGCGCAGGTCTGTTAGTTCACCGTTTGTCACAACACCCAGACGGGTGTTTGTTCCACCGATGTCCGCAACCAAATTCCAGTGTTCATGCACAGATCCGGATGGTTGCGCTAACGGCTGAGAGACGTTCTGCCCCTCTGAAAGGGCGGATTTAAGCGCCAAGAACGACGCTTTGGGCGTTCTTTCCAGAGTTTCAAAGTCTACGTCCACAAGTCCAAACCTTTTCTCATACCCGAAGGCCCATTCATAATTGTCCAGCAGAGACCAGACAAAATAGCCTTTCACCGGAACATCTTGTGCCAAAGAGCTCTGTACGGCTGCAAGGTGTGTATCGAGATATTCGATACGGTCCTCATCCCGCACGCGCTCTGCGCTCGCCATTCCGTTTTCGGTGATATAGATTGGCAGCCCGCCCGTATAGTCCTTCTGTGTGCGAACCAGAAAACGGGTCAGGGCCGAAGGGTCAATTTCCCAGCCCATCTGCGTTTTTGGCAATGGTCCCGGAACATCCGTCAAGCTGGGCCATGCGGAATCGTTGGGTGCAATCAGCTTGCGCGTGTAATAGTTCAACCCGCACCAATCGACCGGCATACCAATTGTTTCGAAATCATCCTGCCAGCCAGAGGGCAAATGCGGCTCAAGGCCGTCCAGTACCAGTTGAGGATACTCTTTCCTGAAAACACCACCAAGAAAGAACCGATTGTAAATCGCGTCATACCGGTCCGCTGCAAGCTGTGCTTCGGCGCTGTCATCGGCGGGTTCTGCCCATTCAAGGTTGAACACTGCGCCCAGGTTGCTCATGCCAAGGCTGCGCATAGCCTGAATTGCCCGCCCATGGGCCAGCAACACGTGGTGCATCGCGCGGGCCGTAGCGCGAATATCGCGCAGGCCGGGGGCGTGATGACCCTCGAAATGACTGAGCCAGCTGACACACCAAGGCTCGTTGATGGGGGCCGCACTGAACATCCTGTCACCGATGCGGCCCATGATGATCTCGGTGAAATCTGCGAACCATCCCGCGATGTCACGGTTGCACCACCCCCCCTGATCCGCAAGCGCGGAAGGCAGTTCCCAGTGATACAAAGTCACACAGGGGCGGATTCCGCGGGCGAGCAGCGCGTCTGCCAGACGGTCATAGTAATCCAGCCCGGCCTGATTGATCTGGCCGCGTCCTTCTGGCAAGACACGCGCCCAGCTGGTCGAGAACCGATAACAGTCAAAACCGGCCTCGCGCACCAGATCGAAATCCTGCTCGAACCGGTTCAGGTGGTCGCAGGCCAGATCGCCGTTTTCCCCACGCACCACATTGCCGGGTGAGGCCGCAAACGTATCCCAGTGCGTTTGCCCGGCACCGCCTTGTCCGTGTCCTTCGATTTGATAGGCAGATGTGGCGACCCCAAAAAGGAAGTCTTTAGGAAAGTCAGCGCGAGAATGTTTCATGATCACGTCCTGTTGGGCACAGGGCCGGTCGAGCGGCCAACAACCAGTTCGGCCTCAAGCAATTTGGTATTGGGCGGACTATCCGGAGATTTGATCCGGTCAATCAGCATCTCTGCTGCCATTTCCCCGGCATGACGGACAGATGACCGGGTTGCCGTGAAAATCGGGACGTCTTGACCGTTCTTCAGATACGAAAGGTCATCGTCATGTGCTATGACCGAAACGTCGCGACCCATCACTAAGCCTGCTTCATCAAGGGCACGTCTGACCCCGATGGCGGAAATCATCGAGGACGCCAAAATAGCTGTTGGTGGGTCAGAAAGCTGCAACATGCCGCGCGTTTCCTGATGGCCATACACTTCGGTCATTTCGGCACTGCGCATCAGTTCAGGGTCAGCCGCTATTCCGGCTTGCTCGAAAGCTTCAAGATACCCCGCGCGCCGACGTTGTGCGAAATCCATCTCTTCCAGCCCGTTGATCAGTGCAATTCGACGATGACCCAGGTCAATCAAAAACCGCGTCGCCCGCAGAAAGGAACTTTTGTTGTTCACGTCGATCCAGTCATATGGCGTATCCGCACCTGTCGAGCGACCATGTACGATGAAGGGCACACCCATGCGTTTCAGAACTGCAATTCGGGGCTCATCAACCTTTGGACCTTGCAACACAACGCCATCAACTGCCCCTCGCTGAAAGAGGCTGCGATAGGCTTCTTCGATCGAGGTATCATCAGCGTTGGTGAACATCATGTCGTACCCGTATTCTGCATATTTTTTTGCGGCTCCGGCGACAAAATCTCCGAAGATTGGGTTCACCATTTCATGTTGGGACGAACTTGGGATCACATGCCCGATAACCATGGATCGACCGGTTGCCAGACCCTTTGCGCGACTATTGGGTCGGTACCCATGTTTCTGGGCGGCGGCTTGCACACGTACGCGCGTACCCTCGCTGACCTCGGGATAACCGTTTAGTGCACGGCTTACCGTTGTTTGCGAAAGACCCAGAATTTCTGAGAGCTGCTTTAGGTTCATTTTGCTACTCAAAGCGCCTTCAATTGTGTGCTTGCACTTGTTGTGTGGGCAATTTGAGCGTCCGTCAACTTGTTTTGCTGTAGTGGCGGGATTTATTAATAATGAAGGATCGCGAAAGCGAATTATTGACAGGGCGGAATTGTTAGCGGATAACACAATGCATTCAAAGCGCTTTGAAACTGAGTCTGCAAGCGCGCGAAAACTTGGGAGGAGGATTAGATGAGACACTCGCTTTATGCAGGTGCGGCGGTGTTCGCCCTGATGGCTGGGTCTGTTCAGGCGGAAGGAGAATTGATCCACGCCGTAGGTGAGGGCAGCTTTGACTGGGACGGGTTTCAGGCCTTTGCCGATGCAAACGATCTGTCCGGGGAAAGCCTGACCATCTTTGGCCCCTGGCTGGCGGGTGAAGGAAAGTCGTTTGAAAACCTCGTCGCGTATTTCGACGAAGCAACTGGTGCAAATTCCAGCTATGTGGGCTCAGATTCGCTTGAGCAGCAAATCCTCATTGACGCGGCAGCGGGCTCGGCGCCGAACCTGACGGTGTTTCCACAGCCTGGTCTGGCAGCGAATCTTGCAAAGCAGGGGTATCTGACGCCACTGGCTGAAGGATCAGCTGACTGGATCAAAGAAAACTTTGCCGCAGGTCAGTCCTGGGTCGATCTGGGCACGTTCGAGAACGACCAAGGCGCTGCCGAGTTCTATGGTTTTTTCTTCAATGTGAACGTCAAATCTCTGGTGTGGTACATCCCTGAGAACTTTGAAGATTTCGGGTACGAAGTGCCGCAGACCATGGAAGAGTTCAAAGCACTGATGGACCAGATGGTCGAAGATGGCGAAACCCCGCTATGCGTCGGTCTGGCTTCAGGTGGTGCAACCGGCTGGCCTGCAACCGACTGGGTTGAAGACCTGATGCTACGCACCCAACCACCAGAAGTCTATGACCAGTGGGTGTCGAACGAGATGAAGTTTGACGATCCTCGTGTGATCGCTGCAATCGAAGAATACGGCAGCTTTACCCGCAACGACGACTATGTTGTCGGGGATGCTGACGACACCGCCGCGATTGACTTCCGCGACAGCCCCAAAGGATTGTTCGACAGCCCACCGGCCTGCATGATGCACCGCCAGGCGTCGTTTATCCCTGCGTACTTCCCTGAAGGCACGGAACTGGGTGTAGATGCTGATTTCTTCTACTTCCCGGCTTATGCTGAAAAGGATTTGGGTACTCCGGTACTTGGGGCGGGTACTCTGTTCACTGTCACCAACCCGAACCCTGCGGCCGAAGCGTTCATGGAGTTCCTCAAGACACCCTTCGCGCATGAGATCATGATGTCGCAAGACGGCTTCCTGACACCTCATCTGGGTGCGAACCCCGAAAACTATTCCAACGACACCCAGCGCGGGCAGGGTGAAATCCTGACCAATGCCACGACGTTCCGTTTTGACGGATCTGATCTGATGCCGGGAGCGGTAGGGGCGGGTACGTTCTGGACCGGAATGGTGGATTATTCGTCGGGTGCAAAAGACGCAGCCACAGTGGCTGGCGAAATCCAGTCGTCCTGGGACGCGGCCAAGTAATCAACCGCTGGGGCGGTCTTAGGATCGCCCCGCTTGCCAAACGGATGAGCACACCATGACACCGGCACTTCAAGGCCTGCTGACGATCGCCATCGGCGTGTCGGGTTGTGTGGGCTATTTCTACCTATCAAACCAGTTTCTGGACAAAGTCCTGTTCCCGCCGCGCGGGCCGAATGCAGGGCGCAATATCAACCGTGCAAACATGATCCGGCCATGGCTGTTTCTGTTTCCAGCTCTTGCTGCGCTGGGGCTGTATTTGGCCTATCCGGTGGTTGAAACGCTGCGCCTGTCACTCACGGAGCGCGTGCCCGGCGGCGGGTACAGATGGGTTGGTCTGGACAATTACTCTCAAATGGCGGCTGAGCCGAAGTTTTGGGAGGCCATGCGCAACAACATGTTCTGGCTGATCGTTGTGCCGGCCATGTCCACGGCCTTTGGTCTGCTTGTTGCGCAATTAACCGACCGCATCCGCTGGGGTAACTTCGCCAAGTCCCTCATCTTCATGCCGATGGCGATTTCCTTTGTGGGTGCA
>NZ_JBXWSB010000095.1:0-17908 GCF_059613205.1 Ruegeria sp. BHSB064 | reverse complement strand
GGAATTTCTTCGGATGGGGTGAACAGGCGACGCTCTTGCGCGAATTCGTCAATCAGCTGACCTTCGCCCGAATAGATCCGGCTGATGGTCGGAGGCTTGTACTGTGCCAGCGATTCATGGCTGGGTAGGTCGCGCCCATACATCCAGAACACCGCACCGATTACCAGTGCAGCCATGAAGATACCCAAAGTTACGAGGCTGAAGATGGCCCCGAAAAACGAAAGAATGAACCGGATCACGTTACTGCCTTTTTCTCGCGGTGCCGCCTATATAGTGATGCGCCGCCTGAGGGTCAAAACACCAAGCGTATTCTAGCCGGTTTGCGCCGCAAGGTCACTGGCCAATCAGGGATTTCCGGATCACATCCTGCTGACGCCAATCCTCAAGCCCCTGATAAATCCCCAATGCCATTTTCGACCTCCATTCCGGATCCTTGAGGTTTTTCAGATCTCTGGGACTGGACAAGAACCCAAGCTCGACCAGAACCGAAGGAATATCCGCCGCCTTGAGCACGGAAAAAGACGCCGTGCGCAGCGGTTTGCGGTTCATTGGACCGCCTTGCTGCGCCATGCCGTTGGCAATTGCCGAAGCCAGCGACCGCGTGCGCGGCTTGGTTTCCTGCCGCGCCAGATCCAGCAGAACATCGGCCACCTGATCGTCCGAGCCGCTGAGATCAACACCCGAGAGCAAATCCCCGCGGTCGTGTCGCTCGGCCAGTTTTGAACTTGCCACGTCCGAGGCATCGTCGGACAAGGTATAGACCGCCGCGCCATGGGCCTGCCCCTCGGACAGGGAATCAGCATGCAGCGAAATGAACAGGTCGGCCCCCGCCCGATGGGCCAACGCAATCCGACGTTCGAGCGAGACGAACTGATCTTCGACCCGTGTCAGCACCACCTCGTATCTGCCTGAACGCAAAAGAACTTCACGCAGCTCTCGCGCGAAGGTCAGCATCATCGTCTTCTCATTCACATTGCCGACCTCGGCACCCGGATCAACCCCGCCATGACCCGGATCCAGCATGACACGCAGGGGCCGGTTGGCGCTGCGTGGTGCAGCGTGCGGCAGGTTGGCGGGTTCCGGCAGATCCCAGCCCGGATTGCGCGGCGCACCTGCGGTCGCGTTGAACGTGTCGAAATCCGTACCCTTGAGGTTCAGGGACAACACGGCTGCACCCGAATCCTTGGCAACTGACAATTGCGCTGTATCAACCGCCATGGGCGCGCCCAGCTCCAGCACCAGACGCGACCAACCTGGAACATAGGCCCCGAACTGAACTCCGCTGATGCGATCAGATTGCAGAAAGTCCTGAGACTTCAATCCAGTCCAGTCGACCTCGTTGAAGTCCAGAACCATCCGATACGGATCCTGCAAGGTGAAGATCCGGTAAGGCACCCCTTGGCTGAGGCCGATATTCACCTGCACCCCGGTACGTCCGACATCCGTTATGCTGCTTTGGTCCGGCTGAACACGCGCCAGCGCGCTGAAATCCTGCGCCATCGCACCGCTGGCCAGCGCCCATATCAGGGCGATGCTAATGAAGATCCTGCTCATAGCCTCAAGTTTTCCCGAGATCGTTTGCACCGCAGCCTATACCACCAGCTGCGTTTTGTGAACGGCTCAGGCCTGTTCCCTGATCGCGCCACGCGCGGCCATGAACAGGCGTAAACGCTCAAGACCGTCTTCAATATCAGCCGTGGCCCGTGCATACGAGAAACGCAGGGTCGTGTGACCGCGCTGGGGGTCGAAGTCGAGACCCGGAGTTACCGCAACGCCTGCCTTTTCCAGAATCTCGGCCGCGAAGGCACGGCTGTCATTGGTCAGGTCAGACACGTCAGCATACACATAAAAAGCGCCATCAGGCGGGGCGATGTTTGTGAACCCGGCCTTGGGCAGACCGTCCAACATCAACGCGCGGTTACGACGGTAGACGTCCAGATTGACCTGCAATTCGTCTTCGCAATCCATCGCCGCCAGTGCCGCAACCTGGCTGGCATGTGGGGCGCAAATGAACATGTTCTGGGCAATCCGCTCGACCACGCGCACCTGATCCTCGGGAACCACCATCCATCCGACGCGCCAGCCGGTCATCGAGAAATATTTGGAGAATGAGTTGATCACATAACACTCATCCGTCAGTTCCAGCGCGGTGACAGCTTTCGCTTCGTATTCCAGCCCGTGATAGATTTCGTCGCTGATGAACGAAGCCCCTTGTCCCTGCGCCGCGTCAAAAAGCGCCCCCATGGCCGCGTGATCCAGCATGGTGCCGGTTGGGTTCGCAGGCGAAGCCACCATCAGCCCCTTAAGGTCCATACCCCGAATGTCATTGGCAACAGGTTGCAACCTGTTTTCAGGGGCCGTTGGCAGATCGACAGGCACCAGACCCAACGCTTTGAGAATCTGTCGGTAGGACGGATAACCGGGCGCGCCGATACCAACACGATCCCCGCTGTCAAAAAGCGCCGTAAACGCCAGCAGAAATCCGCCAGAGGATCCGGGCGTGACCACCACCCTCTCTGGGTTCAGGTCAACATTGTACCATTGCCCGTAAAGCTGCGCGATCCGTTGGCGCAGCGCGGGCAGGCCCAAGGATACCGTATAGCCCAAGGGGTTTTGCTCCATGGCGTTTGCCAGAGCTTCCGTGGCACCTTTTGGTGCTCCTGTCCCCGGCTGGCCGACTTCCATGTGGATGATATGGCGTCCGGCCTCTTCCGCTTTGCGCGCGGCCTCCATCACGTCCATCACAATAAACGGATCGACCCCGGACCGGGTTGAGTTTCTCATGCTCATCTCCCATGTTGCAGCCATGGCTTTTGAACGCGTATCCAGGCTGGCGTCAATCCCGGCTCTGATGCTTTCAGCTGTTGTCTGGCTGGCGGCAGCGGCGCAAACCCATGCACAAAGCCTGATCCGCGACCCCGATATCGAACATGGTCTGCGTGAACTGGCCTTTCCCGTGCTGCGCGCAGCCGGGTTGAACACCAATCGCGTTCAAATCCTGGTCGTCAACGACAACACGTTCAACGCCTTTGTTATCGACTACAACGCGATCTACTTGAACTACGGTCTGATTCTGAGCGTAGAGAACCCGGAGATGTTGCAGGCCGTCATCGCGCATGAAGCCGCCCACATCGCCAATGGTCATCTGGCGCGCAGGGCCGAAAATCTTAAGGCGGCTCAGCGCAATGCGGGCCTTGGCACGGCCCTTGCCCTGCTTGCGGCTGCAGCGGGCGGCGGAGAGGCTGCTCTTGGCATCGCCGCAGGCACCCAGGGCGCGGCCTTTCGCAGTTTTCTGGGCCACACGCGCGCCGAAGAAGCTTCGGCTGACCGCAGTGCCGCCAGCTATCTTCGGTGGGCGCAGATCTCTCCCAGCGGCATGGTGGAACTGCACAGGAAATTCGCGGGGCAGGAGTTGCTGAGCGTTGCCAATCAGGACCCCTACATGCGTTCGCACCCCACCAGCCGCGAACGCCTGCGCGCTGCCGAAGCTTTTCTGGACGAATTTGGCGACAAGGCCGTTCCCAATCCCAGCGCCGACTATTGGTTCGCCCGCATCAAAGGCAAGCTTTCGGCGTTTTTGCGGTCGCCCAGCTGGACCTTACGGCGCGCCAAAGAAGAGACCGACCGGGACATTCGCCTGATGCGCGAAGCTTCGGCACATCATCAAAACCGCGACCTGTCCCAAGCCCGAGCCGCAATTGATGAAGCGCTGGCTATCCGCCCGGATGACCCGTTCTACTATGAACTCAAAGGGCAAATTCTGTTGGAAAACAGGCAGGTGAACGAAGCTGTTCAAGCCTATGCTAGCGCCGTTGAAATGGCCCCCAACAATGCCCTGATCCTTGCAGGTTACGGGCGCGCCCTGCTGGCACAAGGCAAGACGAAACAGGCCCTTACTGCCCTGGAACAAGCGCGCGCCCGCGATTTTCGGAACGCGCGTTTGATGCAGGACCTGGGCGTGGCTTACGCAAAGGTAGGTAACAACGGTATGGCGTCTACCGTGACGGCCGAGCGGTATGCGCTGCAAGGGCGGCTGGAAGATGCCGGAATTCACGCGAAACGCGCCGTGGCGCGACTGCCCGAAGGTTCTCCGGGTTGGCAAAGGGCACAAGACGTGTTGATTGCATCGGAACGATTCAAAAAAAGGAAACGGAAATGATCCTCAGACATGCTGCACCCGCCCTTCTGGGGCTTTCCATGGCTGCGACTTCAGCGCAGGCGCTGGACCTGAACGCGATGAGCGACGCTGAAAAGACTGAGTTCGGCGCGCAGGTACGGGAATACCTGCTTGAAAACCCCGAAGTCATTATCGAAGCGATCAACATCCTGGAACAGCGCAACGCCGCAGCCGAAGCGCTGGCTGACAAGGAACTGATCGCGGCCAACGAAGAAGAGCTTTTCAACGATGGCTACAGCTGGGTGGGCGGCAACCCGGACGGGGACATCACGCTGGTCGAATTCATGGACTACCGCTGTGGCTATTGCCGCCGTGCCGTACCCGAGGTTGCCAACCTGTTGGCCGAAGACGGCAATATCCGGCTTATTATCAAAGAGTTCCCCATTCTGGGCGATGCGTCTGTCCTGTCCGCGCGCTTTGCGGTTGCGACCAAACATGTGGCCGGAGACGATGCTTACAAACAGGTCCACGATGCATTGCTGGAGTTCACGGGTGAGCCAAATGAAATCTCTTTACGCCGTATCTCGGATGGATTGGGGCTGGACAGCGATGCGATCATCGCCGCGATGGACAGCGACCGGGTGACGGATGAAATCACTCGCACCCGAGCACTGGCGCAACGGATGCAAATCTCGGGTACGCCTTCTTTTGTTCTGGGCACCGAAATGCTGCGCGGCTTCCTGCCTGCCGATCAGATGAAACAGATCGCGGATGGTGTGCGTGCTGAACGCGGGTAAATGAGGGATGGGGCGGCTTTGTCCGCCCCAAACCCGGTTTAGTATACGGTCGACATTGAGCGAAAGGTCGCGTGCATCCTGTTAGATTTCGAAGCCACTTGCCTGAGGGATTTCGAAAACGCTCGCTCTACCCGTCTCGTCCAGGTTCGTTTGGATTGCTGGAAAACAACGCGATCTTGTTTCCTTGAGGATCGCGAAGATACCCAACATAGAAATGCGCACCGTATGCGTCCCGAAAGCCCGGCTGGCCTTCATCAGCCCCACCGGCGGCAACCGCTGCCGCGTGCAGATCACGAACCTGCTTTTGGTTTCGCGCCTCAAACGCAACCATCGTACCATTCCCTGCTGAGGCTGGATGCCCGTCGAAAGGCGACTTCACGTAAAACTCTGGCAAGGCCACGGATTGGCCCGGATCGACAGGCAAGGCATAGCTTAAATCGCCATGATACCTCTCCAGCTCATATCCCAGGGCCGGCAGGAAAGCAGAATAAAACTGCTCGGCGCGTGCGATGTCGTCCACGCCAACGGTGATATAGGAGATCATTCCTAGCCCCCTTTTGCAGACTTGCCATTTACGACGCGTGGAAAGCCTCGATCAAGCGCGCGCCTACTCTGCCGCTTCGGCCTGCGCGTCCAGTTCAGCTGCCTTTTTTTCGACCTGCTCCACGATGTGATCAATCATCTGGTCGTTTGACATCTTGTGGCTGGCCTTACCCGCCAGATACACCATGCCGGACCCCGCCCCGCCGCCGGTAAAGCCCACGTCGGTCATCAGCGCCTCGCCCGGACCGTTCACGACGCAACCGATGATCGAAAGGCTCATCGGCGTTTTGATGTGCTCTAGCCTGTGCTCAAGCTGTTCGACGGTTTTGATCACGTCAAAGCCCTGCCGCGCGCAGGACGGGCACGAAATGATGTTCACGCCGCGATGGCGAAGACCCAGAGACTTCAGAATTTCAAAGCCAACCTTCACCTCTTCCACCGGGTCAGCGGACAGGCTGACGCGGATCGTGTCGCCGATTCCCATCCACAGCAGGTTGCCCAGACCGATGGCCGATTTGATGGTGCCGCTGACCAGCCCACCGGCCTCGGTGATACCCAGATGAATCGGCGCGTCTGTGGCCTCGGCAATGCCTTGATATGCCGCGGCGGACAGGAAGACGTCACTGGCCTTCACGCTGATCTTGAATTCGTGAAAGTCGTTGTCTTGCAGGATTCGGATATGTTCCAAACCACTTTCCACCATCGCCTCGGGGCACGGCTCGCCGTATTTCTCAAGCAGGTGCTTTTCCAAAGACCCCGCGTTCACGCCGATGCGGATCGAACAATTGTGGTCGCGCGCAGCTTGGATCACTTCTTTCACACGGGATTCATCGCCAATATTGCCGGGATTGATGCGCAGGCAGGCGGCCCCGGCTTCGGCAGCTTCGATGCCACGGCGGTAATGAAAGTGAATGTCTGCCACGATCGGAACGGGGCTTTCGCGCACAATTTCTTTCAACGCTTTGGACGACGCTTCATCCGGAACTGAAACGCGCACAATATCGGCACCCGCTTCGGCCGCGGCCTGAACCTGCGCCACCGTCGCTGCCACATCGGTGGTCAGCGTGTTGGTCATAGTCTGCACCGCGATAGGTGCGTCACCGCCAACAGGAACGCTGCCAACCATGATTTGACGGGATTTACGGCGATAGATGTCGCGCCAGGGGCGTACGTGATTGAGGGACATGAAGACGGATCCGCATCAGCCAGAGTTGGACCTTTAGATAGTCCGACAACCGTCGTGTCGCAATGGCTAGATCACTCGGCGGGCGTTTCTGTCGCCTCAGTCTGCAGCTCTGCCACCAGTTGCTTGAGTGCACTGTTCTGTTCCGCCTCAAGATCGGCAACGGCATAGGTCTCGGACACGGCGTCTTTCGAAAGAACGACGCCTTTGGCAACCGTACCCGGTGCCCCGGCCGGGCCGTAATGCTCACCGTTCATTGAGAAGTAAACTGACCCAGAGGCCCCGGCCCGCAACTGCGGGGGTTCTTCGGTCAGGGGCACTTCAAAAACGCTGCCCTGTTCAACCGTGCCCAAAGTGCCTTCGAAAATTATGCTGCCGTCAGCTGCGGTCACACGCATCCAAGCCGGGTTCACAGCCACAATCTTGAGCGTGGTGTCTATCTGCTCGACCACCTGTGGCAATGCAGGACGTTCAACTGTGTGCACTTCTGCCACTTCGAACTGCGGCAATTCGGGCGGACGGAACGTTCCGACCTCACGCGGATCAAGAGTTGAGATCGGCGCGTCACGCGCCACCAGAACCGGAACGTCCAAAGCCTGCGGACGATAAAGACGGTCGAGTGCTTCGGCGCTTGCCGTTTCAACTGGACCATCCGATACAGAGCCGCGCGCTGCATCCAGCGGATCAAGATCTGACAAAACGACGGGGGCTTGTTCAACCGGGCTGACTTGCACCTGCTGGATTTTGTTCAGAACGGCCCAGCCGCCATAGCCGATGCCGCCAATTACCGCCAACAAGACCAGCGAAGACCCGATGGCCCGCGGCTCAATCTGGCTGACCAAAGGTTCCTTGCCCGGAATGAAAGGCGTATTGGGCGAGATGAACGGATCACGCCCCATCGGGCCGCGTGCCGGAAGACCACCCGTTGGTTTGCGGACCACAGATGCCTCGGCCGACATGCCGTGCGCGACTTCAAACCCGCTTTCCTGGCAGAAGGTCGCAAAAGTCTCATCCGGGTTCATGCCCAGATAGCGTGCATAAGAACGCACATACCCGGCTATGAAGCCGGGTGTATCAAATGCATCAGGATCGGCGTTTTCGATTGCGGCGATATAGTTGGCTTTAATCCGCAGTTCGCGTTGAACATCCAGAAGAGATTTGCCCATCGTTGCGCGTTCACCGCGCATCTTATCGCCTAAACGAATCTCGTAATCGTCAAACCCTTTTGGCCTGACGTCTACATCTTCTTCGGACTCGCGCTGAGATCTGCGCCCAATCATCCCTGCTGCCCCATTCTGCCTGTCGCGTATTTCGCGTTAGCGGCGAATCATCCCCACAATGATTCGTCTGCCAATTTTGTTAACCTAAGCTTAACACGCGGCAATCACGTTGCACACTTTGGCGTGAGGTTAACCGGCAAGTTCGGCGCGATTTAGCGCACAATGTGACCAAAGTTCGTCCATCGCCTGCACCAAACGGTTCATTTCGCCCGGTCCATGCACCGGAGACGGGGTAAACCGAAGCCTTTCGGTGCCGCGCGGGACAGTCGGGAAATTGATGGGTTGCACGTAAATGCCATAATCATCCAGCAACATATCGCTGAGCTTTTTCGTGTGCACAGGGTTGCCAACGATCACGGGCACAATGTGGCTGCCATGATCAATCAGCGGCAGACCCATCCCTTTCAGCCGAAGCTTGAGGATCTTTGCCTGGGTCTGATGCTGGTCACGCAGCTCTTGCGCGGTTTTCAGATGCGCGACCGAAGCGGCGGCACCCGCAGCGACAGCAGGCGGCAGCGATGTCGTAAAGATGAAGCCCGGCGCGTAAGAGCGCACAGCGTCACACATCTTGGCGCTGGCAGCGATATAGCCACCCATGACGCCATATGCTTTGGCGAGCGTACCATTGATGATGTCGATCCGATGGGCCAGACGGTCCCGCTCGGTCACGCCGCCGCCACGCGGGCCGTACATACCGACCGCGTGTACCTCATCGATATAGGTCAAGGCGCCGAATTCATCCGCCAAATCGCAGATTTCTTCAATCGGGCCAAAATCGCCGTCCATCGAATAGACCGACTCGAACGCAATCAGCTTGGGCGCTGCAGGATCGTCTGATTCAAGCAGCTCACGCAGATGCGCCACGTCATTGTGCCGGAAGATCCGCTTGGCACCACCATTGCGGCGCACACCTTCGATCATTGAGGCATGGTTCAGCGCGTCGGAATAAATGATCAGACCAGGAAACAGCTTGGGCAGCGTGCTGAGGGTCGCGTCATTGGCAATATACGCGCTTGTAAACAGCAGCGCGGCTTCTTTGCCATGCAGATCAGCCAGCTCGGCCTCAAGCCTTTTGTGGTAGACCGTGGTGCCCGAGATGTTGCGCGTCCCGCCCGAGCCCGCGCCTGCGGCTTCAACCGCCTCATGCATGGCATTCAGGACAACCGGATGCTGCCCCATACCCAAGTAATCGTTGCCACACCACACGGTAATGTTTTGCTGCGACCCATCCGGGCGCGTGCGTACCGCATGAGGGAAATGTCCGTTGCGACGTTCGATGTCGATGAAGGTCCGGTAACGTCCTTCGTCGTGCAGCCTGGCAATCGCTGAATCGAGCTGAGCAGTATAGTCCAACGGACCCTCCTTGAGCGCCCAAGATATGTTTCCCTTGGGCAAAATAGTGTGCCGCCTTACGCAGTCCAACCTGTTTCAGCAGCTTTGCGTTCCCTTATTCAGCTGGTTACAGCCGAACAGGTGAACCCAACTTTGATTTGCATCAAATAAAAGGTTGCGCCCCCTACGACAAGTAAAGTTACGGCCATCGAACGCGTGGAAACGACGCAGGTGCAATTGCGCTGCGTTACCCTGAGAACAGCTTGAGTTTTCGTCACAACTGCTCTGGACGGCGCTGTTGACGCTGCTAGGGTTCGCCCAACCTAGAAAAGCAGGAGCCCCCTATGTCGCTAGACACCGTGCTGAACCGGATTGACGATGATCTGCAAACGTCGATCGACCGCCTGATGGAATTGCTGCGAATCCAGTCCATTTCAACCGATCCCGCATTCAAGGACGAGGTGAGCCGTGCCGCGGATTGGCTTGTCGATGACCTCCGCAGCATCGGAGTTGCTGCTGAAAAGCGGGAAACTCCAGGCCACCCCATGGTTGTCGGTCATATGGGAGAAGACGCAGACGCTCCGCACATTCTGTTCTACGGTCACTACGATGTTCAGCCAGTCGACCCTTTGAACATGTGGACCCGCGATCCGTTTGATCCCGCGATTGAAGAAACAGCACATGGTCCGGTGATCCGCGGGCGCGGCGCATCTGACGACAAAGGACAATTGATGACCTTTGTCGAAGCCTGCCGGGCCTGGAAGGCCGTCCATGGGTCCCTGCCCTGTCGCATCACCTTTTTCTTCGAAGGCGAGGAAGAATCCGGCTCGCCCTCTCTGGTCCCTTTCCTCAAGGAAAATGCGGTCGAGCTTAAAGCGGATTTGGCGCTGGTTTGCGACACCTCGATGGTGTCACGCGGCGTTCCCTCGATTGCCGCCCAGTTGCGCGGAATGCTGAAGGACGAGTTCACCATCATAGGGCCCCGGATCGATCTGCATTCCGGCCACTATGGTGGCCCCGGCTTGAACCCGCTTCGGGAATTGTCAAAAATCGTGACCTCGTTCTACGATGATGAAACCGGGCGCGTCGCTGTTGATGGGTTTTATGAGGGCGTGCACGAAGTACCCGAAGACCAGCTGCGCCAATGGCAAAACTGCGGTTTCGACGAAGAAGACTACCTGAACTCGGTCGGCTACACCCAGCCGCATGGGGAAAAGGGGTATTCGACACTGGAACAGCAATGGGCACGTCCAACTCTGGAGGTGAACGGTCTGTGGGGCGGCTATAACGGGGCCGGCTCGAAAACCGTGATCCCATCGGAAGCCCATTGCAAAATTACCTGCCGCCTCGTGGGTGATATGAACCCCGATACGCTGCGCAGGAAGATCCGCAAACACGTGGAAGAACGCCTGTCTCCGGATTCCAAAGTCGTTTGGGATAACGACTCGGAAGGCTCGCCTGCTTCCGTCATGAACATCAGCCGCCCTGAATTCGAAGCCGCGCGCGCGGCCCTTTCTGATGAGTGGGAGCGCGAGGCCGTATTCACTGGCATGGGCGGGTCCATCCCGGTCGTTGGGTATTTCAACACCGTGTTGGGTCTCGATTCGATGCTGGTTGGCTATGCAAACGAGGATGATGCCATCCATTCACCGAATGAAAAATATGACGTCAAAAGTTTCCATAAGGGCATCCGCTCATGGGCCCGAATTCTGGATGCTTTGAACAAGTAAGTTTTTTGCGAGGCTCTGCCTCGCGCTCCGAGGTATTTTGGGCCAGATGAAGTGCGGATCCGCTGCTTCATCTGGCTATAAATACCTCGGGGGAGTCGCGGCTTGCCGCGGCGGGGGCAGAGCCCCCTTCCCTTACATGTGGATCACGCGATCATAAGCGTCCAGAACGCTTTCGTGCATCATCTCCGACAAGGTTGGATGTGGGAAGACCGTGTTCATGAGGTCTTCTTCAGTGGTTTCCAACTGACGCCCGACAACATAGCCCTGAATCAGCTCGGTGACTTCCGCGCCGATCATGTGCGCACCCAGCAGTTCTCCGGTCTTTGCGTCAAAGACGGTTTTGATCAGCCCTTCCGGCTCACCCAGCGCAATCGCCTTGCCGTTGCCGATGAAGGGGAAGCGACCGACTTTGATGTCATAGCCCAGCTCTTTGGCTTTGGCTTCAGTGTAACCAACGGATGCCACCTGAGGCTGGCAATAGGTGCACCCTGCAATACTTTCAGGTTTGACCGGGTGCGCATGTTGACCGGCGATCAGGTCCGCGACCATCACACCTTCGTGGCTTGCCTTGTGTGCCAGCCAGGGCGCACCGGCGATGTCACCGATTGCATACAGCCCATCGACACCAGTGCGGCAATATTCATCAGTTACAACGTGCGTGCGGTCTATCTTGACCCCCAGAGCCTCAAGCCCGAGGTTTTCGACGTTGCCGACAATGCCAACAGCCGAGATCACGGTGTCGAATTCGTGCTTTTCAACCTTGCCCTTGACCTCGATATGGGCCGTTACTTTGCCCTTGGCGCGGTCCAGCTGCTTGACCATGGCTTTTTCCATGATGGTCATGCCTTGCTTGGTGAAGGCCTTCTTGGCAAAGGCGCTGATTTCAGCGTCTTCGACGGGCAGAACGCGATCCATAACCTCAACCACAGTCGTATCGGCACCCAGCGTGTTGTAGAAGCTGGCAAATTCGATACCGATGGCGCCGGACCCTATGACCAACAGCTTCTTTGGCATCCGTGGCGGTTGCAGCGCATGTTTATAGGTCCAGACCAGATCACCGTCTGCCTCAAGCCCCGGCAATTCCCGCGCCCGCGCGCCGGTGGCCAGAATGATGTTCTTGGCTGTGAGCTCTTCGGTGCCTTTTTCGGTTTTGACACTGACCTTGCCTTTGGCAGGGATCGTGGCTTCACCCATCACCACGGCAACTTTGTTCTTCTTCAACAAGTGGCCAATCCCACCCGACAGTTGCCCGGCCACGCCCCGTGACCTTTTAACCACCGCATCCAGATCGTAGCCAATCTTGTCGGCCTTCAAACCAAAATCCTTGGCACGTTCCATCAGGTGAAACACCTCGGACGAACGCAGCAAGGCTTTGGTCGGAATGCAGCCCCAGTTCAGGCAGATACCACCCAGATGTTCGCGTTCGACAACAACGGTTTTCAGCCCCAGCTGGGCTGCGCGGATAGCAGCGACATAGCCGCCGGGGCCAGCCCCGATTACGATCAGATCATAAGATTGTGCAGCCATGTGTCCCTCTCGGCGCAGGTGTTAAAAAATTAGTTTACCATTAAACTACTTTTCGAAACACATCAACAGGTCGCCCCCGCGACAAAAGCGACGCAGGGTAAGCAATGCCTGAATGTGCGGGATTCAGCCTATACCCAAGCTCTCTCTATGGCTAGAAAAGAACCGCCGACACAGTTCGGGCATTTCTAAACAAATGACATTCAAGAGGCTGATCATGGCGAAAACTCTCAAAGACCTGCTGCTTGCTCTGCTCAACGCAACATTGATCCTTGTGGCGCTTTGCCTGTTTCTGGGCTGGCAACTTGCGTCCAAGGTCGAGAGCATCACGGCAGAGTTTTCCGAAACCGTGCAGGCCGTTGCCCCCATCCGGGATGAGGTGAATGGCACGCGAACAGAGCTTGCAGCTTTGCGTGCAGACTTGGCCGATTTGTCGCTGAAAAACCCTGGGGCGAATGGTGCAGCTGCGCAAGAGCTTCGATCAGCTTTGACCCGCCTGAACAGCTTGGAACAAAAGTTACAGGCAGCGCAGGAACGATTGAGCAGCCTTTCGGACGAGCCTCAAGTTCTGGTTGCTCAGGCCATCGAAAAAGGTGCCGACGTCGTATCCCAGCGCGTACTGGACTTCAAAGGATGCGAGCCAGGCCCATAAGGTAGCACCGCGCAAGGATTTGCGCGGTCTGCCACAACGTTAGTTGCCGTCAAACGGCCGCTTGAAGTTCGCGCACAGTGGAACCGTATCCGCCCATGTCGACATATGCGACCTCGTGCGGGGTCGAATTGCGCGCCAGCGCTTCGTTACGATACGGGAACCGGCCGAACTTGCGGATCACCTCGCGATGCGCCCTTGCGTGCAGCAGGTTGCTTGTATCGCGGCTCAGGTTTTCGCAGATCAACCGCACGCAGCGCTCCTGATCGCACAGGTTTTCCGAGTGCATCATAGGCAGATAAAAGAACTGCCGCGCCGGTTCATCGATCTTTCTGTCCCAACCTTTGTCGACCGCACATTTCGCCGCCGCCAAAGCCGCCCGGTCTGTCGCGAAAGCACGCGCCTGACCCCGGAACATGTTACGTGGAAACTGGTCCGTCAGAATAATGTAAGCCAGTGCACCGCTGGGATATGTCAGCCAGAGCGAAAACTTGCCCTCTAACGCTGCCTCCCAAGTTGACAGGAAATGATCGCGGATTTCTGCATCCAGCGCCTCATCCTGTATGTACCAGCCTTTCGGACCAACTTTATCTAACCAAAAACTCAATACCTCTTCAGGCGTTACCATTGCCTTAAACTCCGTCTTATGCCCGCAAAAGGGACCTAAGGTCATTTAAGGCCGTTTTACAGAACTGTTACAGTAACATATTGCAACATATTCGACATAAATTCGTGTCTTAAGCGGTTTCCTGCGCGCTTTCTTCGGCCTCTGCTTCGGCTGCCTCAATTGCGACCTCTTGCGCCACTTCGAATGCGACTGGTGACGCAGTTGGATACAATGTCGACATTGTGCCGGTTTCGTCCACGGGAACCGAGGCGCGCTGCGTCATCCGGTATGCGGAATACACCGCCAGGAAGAACAGCAGCACAGCAATGATCAGGAAAAAGCCGGGCGGGCCAAACACGGCGTCTCCCATCAGCCAACCGGTGATCAATGGGCCTGCGATGGCACCCAAGCCGTTGATGAACACAAGACCACCAGACGCTGCGGCCATATCCTCGTGCTCGAGAAAGTCGTTGGTATGTGCGATCAGCAATGAATACAACGGGTTAGACATGCCGCCGATCAAAAAGGCAGAAACCAGCAGGATTTCGAAAGTCACCCCGTAGAGCATTCCTGCGAGGGCCGCGACAGCCCCTACCGTTGCGACCAGAAAGATCAAAACACGCCGGTCCATACGGTCTGAGAACCAACCCAGCGGATATTGGAGCACAACCGCGCCAACATAGAACGCAGCCACGAAGGTCGAGATTTCAACCAGGCTCAGCCCTGCCTGAGCCCCGTACACCGCCGACATACCAAACTGAGCAGAGAATACTCCACCCAGAAGGAACAGACCGATACATCCCAACGGCGAGTTTTGCATCAATTCGCGCAGGGTCATGGGCTTGGTGGTGTCAAAGGCAGGTGTTGGTGAAATGGACAGCAAAATTGGCGCAAAAGACACAGATACCAGGATCGAGGCGATAACAAATGTCTCGTATCCCGCAGGATCACCAACCAGGAACAGGGCTTGCGCACCAATGATCCCTGACATCTGAACGATCATATACAGGGACAATGCCTGCCCCCGGTTCTCGTTATTGGCCGCGTTGTTCAGCCAGCTTTCTGCGGTGACATACACACCTGAGAAACAGAAGCCGATCACCACCCGCCCCAGAACCCAGGCGATTGGGTCCGTGAGCATCGGGTACATAATCATGACAGCCGAGATGAAAGAGGCCAGCGCCGCAAAGACGCGAACATGACCCACGCGCCGGATCATTTCCGGTGCAAGACGAGAGCCGCCGAGAAAACCGACAAAATAGGCTGACATCACAAATGACATCTGTAGCGTCGAAAACCCTTCGATTTCGCCACGGACACCCAGAAGCGTGCCTTGAAGGCCGTTTCCGACCATCAGCAATCCCATGCCGAGCAGCAACGCCCACGCGCTGGAAAGAACCTGAATCATTGGGGTCTCCGACTGATGCCAACCTAAAATGCGAGTTGTTCTGCGATCAAAGACCGCTTCTGTCGCGCTTGTCTACGACATTGAACTGCTTTGATACTTCGCCTGCGCCCTTCATGGGATTAAAAGCGACGCGTCGCCGTAAGAAAAGAAACGGTAATTCTGCCTGATTGCATGATCATACAGCTTGAGCATCCGATCTTGCCCCATAAGCGCCGACACCAGCATCAACAGCGTTGATTTCGGCAGGTGGAAATTGGTCATCAGCGCGTCGGTGACATGGAACTTGAAACCGGGATAGATGAATATATCGGTGTCCCCTTCCCAAGGTTGGACTGTACCGGACCGCGCGGCGCTTTCGATCAGCCTCAAGGCCGTGGTGCCCACCGGGATTACACGCCCGCCTGCGTCTTTGGTTGCCTGAATCTCGGCTGCCGCCTCAGGGCTCACCTGCCCCCATTCTGCATGCATTTTGTGGGTGGTCACGTCTTCTACTTTGACCGGCAGGAACGTGCCTGCGCCCACGTGAAGGGTCACGTGTGTGAAACCCACACCACGGTCGGCCAATGCGTTCATCAGCGCATCATCGAAATGCAACGAGGCGGTCGGGGCAGCAACCGCGCCTGAATTTCGCGCCCAGATTGTCTGGTAATCGGTCTTGTCCTGTTCATCCGCGGGACGTTTGGCCGCGATATACGGTGGCAGAGGCATCGCGCCGGCCTGCTCCAACGCGGCATCAAAGTCCTCTCCGCTCAGGTTAAACCTCAGATACGCCTGACCGTCCTCAACCTTGCACAGTGTTGCACTCAGATCGTCCGAGAAGACAATCTTTTCCCCAAGCTTCACCTTTTTCAGCGGCTTGATCAGTGCCGACCATGTGCCATCGGCCTGAGGGTCCAGCAATGTGGCCTCGATCCCTGCCGAGACCGGGCCTTGTGCACTGTCCCGATGACGGCGACCGTTCAGCCGTGCCGGGATAACGCGCGTGTCATTCAGTACCAGCCGATCGCCTGGTTGCAGGAAATCTGGCAGGTCGAACACATGGCTGTCCGTCGTCACATCACCCTGTGCCACCAGCAAACGCGCAGACGATCGCGGACTGGCGGGGCGCGTGGCAATCAGGTCTTCGGGCAGATGGAAATCAAAATCGCTGAGTTTCATGCGCGCGCCATACATCCCCGCAAAAGATTCGGCCATATGCTGTCAGCGGTCGCTGGGAGGCGAGCCAAAGGTGGGTTTCGCCTCGTCAGGTTTGAGCGGAACCGCATTGGGGCCGTCCGACACCTTTGGGGCGGGCTGGCGTAGCAGGTCGCGTAGAAATAACGGAGCAAGACCGGACAGCGGATTGACCGAGACTTTCGGTGACGCAAGTGGTCCGGTAAGCGTGTAGTTAAAGCCAAACACCCCCTCACCCTTGCGGGTAAAGACGCTGCCAACGGCATTCAGCAAATAGATCGGCGAAATGGCCCCACGCAGGTTAAGCATCTCATTCACTGTGTCGATGGTGCCGTCAAAAGACAGGCCCATGGACGGACCGACCGCACTGCCGCTGAGCACTTTGATCTCGGTTGGTGTGACTCTCATGCGGCTATCTATGGCCGAGAAGAAGATGCCTTGTCCGGCCATCTCATCCAGCAGGCCAACAAGGCTGATCGCGTTCAGCAACGCCGCCATGGCCGGGGCATTGGTGATGCGTGTATTCACGATCCTCAGTATGACGTCATAGTTGCCGGGTGCTGTGACCGGTTCGAGGTTCAGGGTCATGTCTCCTCCGCGCGCCTGGGTCAGCACCCCGGCAGAACGCAAAACGGCCCCCGCATCTTTCGATGTCAGCGTCACGGCACTGCGGTTTCCGCGCGGGGTCACCTGACCCGAGACCGGCGCCCCGCCATTGACCTGCGCCGTAAATCCCCCGTTCACGCCACCGGTTGTTTGAAATGAGCCCTGAAAACCCGTCAGCGCCACAGCTTCGGTGACTTGCAGGCGGTCCAATGTAACATCCAGCTTGGGGCCAGCCCCGCCACCACCGCTGCTTTCGCCAAACGTCGCTTTTCCCATATCCAGCACACCGCCCAGCACGCGTATGTCCGGGACGGCATCGCCGCGTCCGATCATCTCGGCTGGAACGGCCAACCAATTCCCAATATCGAATGAGCTGAATTGGATGCGGTCAAAATCGCCGTTGTCCCGAAAGGTGATGGATGCGCTGGTCCGTAGGCCAGCGCCCTCAATGCGCAGGCTGTCCACTTTCAGCTGTTTGCCCAAGGTTGCTTCTGCGGTCAAAGATCCCGAAGCGGACGCCGCCTTGCGCCAACCAAGTTCCGGGATCGCAAGCGCAACGCCCTGCAAGTCTGACGAAACGGACAATTTCGGTGGTTCGTCCGCGCCAAGCCCCAAGGAAAGATCGGCAATCCCGGACCCGGTCAGCATCCCCGGCGGAAGCCCCGCCCCGATTTCATCCATCAGGCGCGGCGACAATTCGATCTGGCCAGTCAATGTACTGCGCTGCGCGGTTTTTCCGTCGATCGGTTGCCGCCAAAGCGCCTCAAGCGGGACATCTCCGAATTGTCCCTGCCCTTTGATCTGAACGCCGGACTGGTTGCCGGACAGATCCAGCAAGGCGGCACTGACCGTGAAACCGGGGACCAGACGGTCACTCAACAGGTTGGCCAGATGGCCGTCAAAGTGAAACTCGGTATCCTGAAACTTGAGCCCCTTTTTCAGCGGCAACGACAACGTAC
>NZ_JBXWSB010000094.1:0-18426 GCF_059613205.1 Ruegeria sp. BHSB064 | reverse complement strand
CTTTGTGGCCGCCTCGACCCATCCGCTGGCCGAAAAAGAATACATCGAGGCAGAGGATTTTCGGGGTCAGACCCTGATCACCTATCCGGTGGAGCGTACGCGTCTGGATGTGTTCAGCCAGCTCTTGATCCCTGCGCGGGTTGAACCCGCCGCGATCCGGCAGGTTGAGTTGACCGCCGTCATTCTGCTGCTGGTCGCGTCCAACCGGGGTATTTCAGTCCTGCCGGATTGGGTCGTGCGTGAGGTCAAGTACAACTCGGACTACGTCACTCGGCCCCTGACGAAAGAAGGGATCACGCGACGCCTTTACGCGGCGGTCCGGTCGGACGATCTTGAGAAACCATATGTGCAGGAACTGGTGAAACTGGCCCGGGAAGAAGCGCGCAGACTGCAATCGCAGTAGCGGCGTTTCCTGCGGGTCTGTTATGCGCATCATTCCTCTTGGCAAGGGCGCATTGCGGCAGTATACGCGCGGTTTGACCGGACAGGAGCCTTTTGACAATGGTTGGCAGTGCAAATCTCAACATCATGATCAAAGCCGCGCGCAAAGCGGGGCGTTCTTTGGTCAAGGATTTCCGTGAAGTCGAGAATTTGCAGGTGTCGATGAAAGGCGCGGGGGACTTCGTCTCCAAAGCCGATATTGCCGCCGAGGCCATCCTGAAAGACGAGCTGCTGGGCGCACGCCCTACCTATGGCTGGCTGGCCGAAGAAGGCGGTGCGATTGACGGCGAAGATCCGACCCGCCGCTGGATCGTCGATCCGCTGGATGGCACCACCAACTTTCTGCACGGCTTGCCGCATTGGGCGATCTCCATCGCGCTGGAACACAAACGCAAGATTGTCGCTGGTGTGATCTATGACGCAGCCAAGGACGAGATGTTCTTTGCCGAAAAAGGCGAGGGTGCATGGATGAACGACACCCGCATTCGCGTGTCGGGCCGTCACCGTATGATTGAATCGGTCTTCGCAACCGGTTTGCCCTTTGGCGGTCGTTCGGACCTGCCAGCGGCCCTGCAGGATCTGGCGCGCCTGATGCCCGCGTGCGCTGGTGTGCGCCGCTGGGGTGCTGCTGCGCTTGACATGGCATATGTCGCCGCTGGCCGGTACGAAGGTTTCTGGGAACGCCGCCTGAACGCGTGGGATCTGGCGGCCGGTATCATCATCGTGAAAGAGGCTGGCGGTTTCGTGCAGGCCTTGAACCCCGAAGGCAATGTGCTGGAGGACGGTGAAGTGATTTGTTCCAACGAACCGATCTTTGATCAGTTCGCCAAGGTGATCCGGGGCTAAACAGTTCTCAACTTACTTGCGCGGAACACGTGGTATGCGTGACTGCGAAAGCTTGTACTTCGCTTCCGGATGGGGCGGGTGCCCATGGGTGCGGTCCCAAAACTGCACCCCTCCGCGCCGCAACCAAAGCGGTACGCACAGGATCAGGCCCACAGCAAACCCTCCGGTATGGGCCCAATAGGCAATGCCGCCTTCGTCAGGGGTGCTGGTGACGCTGCCAAAGAACTGAATCGCCAGCCAGACCCCCAGCATGATGAAGGCCGGAATTGTGAAGACCCTGAAATAGACAATCAGGATCAGCAGGATATCCACCCGCGCTTTCGGGAACAGCAACAGATACCCACCCATCACACCTGCAATCGCGCCCGAGGCGCCGACGGTCGGCACCTGAGAATCCGGCCCGGTGATGATGTGAATGAGGCCCGCGCCAATCCCGGCTGCCAGATAGAACAGCAAGAAGGGCAGATGACCCATCTCGTCTTCCAGATTGTCTCCGAAGATCCATAGGAACAACATGTTCCCGGCCAGATGCATCCAGCCGCCGTGCAGGAACATGGATGTCACCAGTGTTTCCAGCCCGAACCCGTTGCTGACCCGTGCCGGGATGATGGCGTAGTCGTAAAACAGCCTGCTGATCCGCGGCCCATCATCCATGATGCCCACATAGCTGAGGAAGATCAGAATGTTGGCTGCCATCAGTGCATAGACAACGTAAGGCGTGCGCCCCGAAGGGTTATGGTCACGGATCGGAAACATGGTGCGACGCTGGGCTTTTGCGCGCCCAGCGTCAAGGCAAGCTTATGCCGCACCTCCCAACAACGCAGCGTTTCCGCCCGCTGCTGTCGTGTCGACGCAGACATGACGTTCGCCCAAAACCCGCGCACGGTCGGGCTTGCCGGGGATCAGAGGCAGAATCGGGCCATTGCGGCGCGCCAGATGCTGTTCGATCTGCCGGGCGGTCTCGTCATCCCCCCACCACAAAACACCTGAGATTCCGGTCAGGTTTTCCAGCCGATGCAGGTCAAGCATTCCGTTTGCCTGAATGGCGGTGCCACCCAGCGCCTGAACAGCCTCAGCCTGCGCGCGCGCTGCGGTTTCTCCGGGCCCCATACACAGCAAAGGTGGACGTGGGTATTCGCTCAGGCGGTTCGATTCTCCGGTCGGACCGGGCAGGGACTGGGTTTTGACCAGCGCCGGTTGCCCTTGAGGGGCGGGCAAGTCGGTCACGGTGCTCCACGTATCCGCTGTGCTTTGACGATCCGGCGCGCAGAAACGGGCCATGTAGTTCGGCCCACCCGCCTTGGGACCGGTGCCCGACAGTCCTTCGCCACCAAAGGGTTGCGAACCGACGATGGCGCCGATTTGGTTGCGGTTCACATAGATGTTGCCCGCGTGGATCGCCTCGGTCACATGCTGCACCCGGTCATCGATGCGAGTGTGCAGGCCAAAGGTCAGCCCGTAACCGGTGGCGTTGATATCGGCGATCACCTTGTCAATGTCCTGCGCCTTGAACCGCGCCACGTGCAGCACGGGGCCGAAAATCTCGCGTTCCAGCGCGGCAATGCCAGAAACCTCGATCAGTGTGGGGGCGACAAAGGTTCCTTCGGGCGGCAGCGGAAGCTCTTTCAGAACCCGCCCTTCGCCGCGCGCTTTGGCCACGTGATCAGCGATGCCTTGCCGGGCCTGTTCGTCGATGACCGGGCCGCAATCGGTTGAGATCAGCCAGGGATCTCCAATGCTCAGCGCGTCCATTGCGCCTTTGAGCATGGTCAGAACGTCGTCGGCGATGTCTTCCTGCAGATACAGGCACCGCAGGGCTGAACAGCGCTGGCCTGCCGACTGAAAGGCACTTTCGATGATCGATTGCACGGCTTGTTCGGGCAAGGCGGTGCTGTCGACAATCATGGCGTTCAGACCGCCGGTTTCCGCGATCAGCGGGGTACCTGGGCGCATGTTTCCGGCCATAGCGGCCCTGATTTTGAGCGCGGTGGCCGTAGACCCGGTGAAAGCCACGCCCGAGACGCGCTCGTCCGACGTCAGTGCCGCGCCTACGGCAGGCCCGCCTGGCAGTAATTGCAACGCATCGCGTGGCACGCCTGCCTCATGCATCAGCTGAATGGCGCGATGTGCGACCAATGGCGTCTGAGGCGCAGGCTTGGCCAAAACCGCGTTTCCGGTGGCCAGCGCCGCTGCGATTTGCCCTGAGAAAATGGCCAGAGGGAAGTTCCAAGGGCTGATGCAGGTAAAGATTCCGGCAGGCTTGGCCGCAGGAATATTGGCTGCGTAGTAACGCAGGAAATCCACAGCCTCGCGCAGTTCCGCCACTGCGTCAGGCAGGGATTTCCCGGCCTCACGTGCCAGAAGGGCGAAAAGCTCGCCATAGTTCGCTTCATATAGATCGGCAGCAGCGTTCAGAATGCGCGTACGCTCGACAGCGGGTGCGTCCCAAGGGTTGGCCGAAGCCAGGGCCAGCTCTGCATCCGCCGCGCTGGCTGGCGCAACGGAACCGGGGCTGTCCTGCGGTTTTGCCGGGTTGGTAACAGGTTCTTCGGCCTCTGGCTTGGCCTTGTCAGCCAACAGGGGTTGAGCAAACCAATGATGGGCCCTGAACCCGTCCCGCGCTGCTTCGATCTGATCCAGAGTGGGCGTGTGGTGCAGATCAAACCCTTTGGAATTGGGGCGTTCTGGTTGGAACAGCTCGGGTCCTGTCGGCAGGGCGGGTGGCGGCGTCTGTACGGTGACAAACGGATCTGCGGCGACCTCTTCCGGCGGCACGTTTTCATCGACGATCTGGTTGACGAAGGACGAGTTCGCCCCGTTTTCCAGAAGACGTCGCACAAGATAGGCCAGCAAGTCACGATGCGCCCCGACCGGCGCATAGATACGGCACCGCGTGTTCTGCTTGCCCATCACGATCTGATGCAGGGTTTCGCCCATACCGTGCAGGCGCTGGAACTCGTAGGGCTGATCGTCGGCCATGTGCAGGATGGCGCTGACCGTATGGGCGTTGTGGGTGGCAAACTGCGGATAGATCCGGTCGGTCATGTTCAGCAATTTGCGGGCATTGGCGACGTAAGAGACATCGGTCGCCGCCTTGTGGGTGAAGACCGGAAACCCATCCACCCCTTCGACCTGCGCGCGTTTTATCTCGGTGTCCCAATAGGCGCCTTTGACCAGACGCACCATCAGCTTGCGGTCGTGGCGCTGCGCCATGTCATACAGTGTATCCAGAACCAGCCCGGCGCGCGGCCCGTAAGCCTGCACCACGATTCCGAACCCGTCCCATCCGGTCAAGGCCGGATCACCCATCACAGCTTCGATCACTTGCAGTGACAGCGAAAGGCGATCAGCCTCTTCCGCGTCAACATTCAGACCCATGCCAGCAGCCTTTGCCAGCAGCGCCAGAGCCCGCAGCCGGGGAACCAGCTCGTCCATGACCTTCTTTTCCTGCGCCAGCTCATAGCGGGGGTGCAGGGCGGACAGCTTGACCGAGATGCCGGGATTGGCGCGAATATCGTCATGGATACAGGCCTCGGCAATGGCCGAAATGGCGCGCGAATAGGACAGGTGATAGCGGGCAGCGTCCGCTTCGGTCCGCGCGGCCTCGCCCAGCATGTCGTAGGAATAGGTGTATCCCTTGTCCTCCATCCCGCGGGCACGATCCATTGCGGACTGGATGGTCTCGCCCAGAACGAACTGCCGCCCCATTTCTTTCATGGCGCGTGCGACAGCGGTGCGGATCACCGGCTCACCCAAACGTTTGATGGCCCCGCGCAACGCTCCGACCGGAGAAGTTTTGCCTTCGTCCAAGACCTTGCCGGTCAGCATCAGCGCCCAGGTCGACGCATTCACCAGCGATGATGAGGATTGCCCCAGATGTTTGCCCCAATCGGATGGCGCGATCTTGTCCTCGATCAGCGCATCGATGGTGTCGGCGTCCGGTACGCGCAACAGCGCTTCGGCCAGACACATCAGGGCAACCCCTTCGTCGGTGGACAGGCCGTATTCGGCCAGAAACACTTCCATCAAACCAGGCGATGTGCTGGATCGGATGTCCCGGACCAGCTGCGCAGCGGCGGCACAGATGGCGCTGCGATCTGCATCCGTCAGGCTTGCCTGAGCGATCAGGTTTTCAAGAACAACCGACTGATCGGCATAGGTTGGGGTGTCAATGAGTGTGCGCAGGCTATGAGACATGGGTCCTCCGGTCTTTGCGATAATATATGTCGGAAGAAACGGGACATCGGACCGAGTTTGATCTATCAAGAGGCAAGTGTTCCGAATTTACGGTAAAAAACAGTGCAAATGAACTTTCCTGATCTGGACCGCTTCGACCGGTCGATTCTGAAAATACTGGCTGAAGATGGCCGTGTTTCGGTTGCTGATCTTGCGCGCGAGATCGGTTTGTCGAAGTCCCCGACGCAAGCGCGGCTTAAACGACTTGAGGCGAGCGGCGTGATAAAAGGGTATCGGGCAATGCTTGATCCGATCCGTTTGGGCCTGGATCACGTGGCTTTTGTCGAGGTGCGCATGACCGACACGCGCGAAAAGGCACTGGCCGAGTTCAATGCCGCTGTCCGCAGGATCGCAGAGGTCGAACAGGCCCATATGATTGCATCGAACTTCGACTACCTATTGAAGGTGCGAACCGGATCCATGTCTGAATACCGCGCGGTGCTGGCCGAAAAGATCTCGTCTCTGCCGCATGTGGCAAGCACGTCTACCTTTGTGGCGATGGAGGCGGTTAAGGAAACCGGCATGTTGGGCGCGTGGGACGTGACAGGTTAACCGCGCGCAGGTGATCAGCGGGACAATATCCGACGCTTTTCAGCCATGGCTTCGCGGCGTTGCTGTTCGATTCCCAGTTTGAAAGAGTCTTCCACGAAATCAATATGCGCCAACGCGGCCTGTTCGGCACGCTCCTCGTCGCTGTCGATCACGGCCTGACCCAATTCCAGATGCTGTTCCAGCAACTTCTTCCCAGACCCGTCAATCGACTTCAAAAAGCTGCGGTTGTAGAAGACACCTTGCTTGGTCAATTCATAAATGGACGCCATCATGTGAATAAGGGTTGCATTCTGGCTGGCATCAACAATGGCGGAATGCAGCGCGAAATCTGCCTCGCGCGAGGCCACGGCATCATTTTCTTCCCAGGCGCGTTGGTTTTCGGCCAGAATCTCGGCAATTCGTTCCTTGTCCGCCTTGGTCGCGCGCCGCGCGGCCAGTCGTGCAGCAAACCCTTCCTGCTCGCGGCGGTATTCAAGATAGTCAAAAAACGCGGGCTCGTGCCGTTCGTAAAGGGCGAGCAAGGCTGGCAGCATCGCCTGTCCGGTCAGAGCGGCCACAAACGTACCTTCGCCGTGCTGAGTGGTCACCAAACCACGTTCTTCCAGCACGGCCAGAGCCTCGCGCAGTTTCGGGCGCGACACGCGCAGCATCTCTGCCAGATCACGCTCGGAAGGAAGCTTGCGTCCCTGTTTAAGAATGCCCGATGCGATCAGATCTTCGATTTGTGAGACAACCGCATCCGCCAGCGATTCGTGTCCGACCGGTTCAAAAATCGCCTTGGTGTTCATGGGTTTTGCCTCATATGAAATGCGAAGATCATATTACTGGTAAATAAATATAACCATATCGCGGAAATTTTCAAGCAAACACGATTTGCTGATTTTTTAGGCATAATGCCAAGAATTAATTGGTAAAATTTCCGATCTCCACGACTTAAACCAAAAACGTAACTCGCTGAAGGGCCGCGTAAGCACGCCTCAAGTGAATGAAGCTGCGTGTCCAGTGGTAAATAAAATTGTTGACTGGTTTAGCATGGTAAAGTTAGTTTACCACCGGAGCGGCGCTGGAAGAGCCTGCGCCACTGATCGGGTCAAAGCCCCGACCAACCCTGGAGGAGATCTCATGAAGAAGACCCTGACGAGCTTGGCCGTAGCTGCCAGCCTTATCGCCGCACCTGCAGTGGCCGCGGACAAACTGCTGCTGAAAACGCCGATTGCGTTCTCGACAGAATTGCCGGGCCTGGGCTCGCCAATCCCGCGCGTAGCGGAACAGCTTGACCTGATGTCGGGCGGGACACTGAAGATGAAAGTGTACGAACCGGGCAAACTGGTTCCGCCCTTCGAAATTCTGGACGCTGTGTCCACTGGCAAGATCAACTCGGGCTACACCACAGCCGGATATTGGGCTGGTAAAATCCCCGCTGCACCTCTGTTCTCGGCTGTTCCTTTTGGCCCCGAAGCAGGTGAATACATGGCATGGCTCTACTACGGCAACGGCATGTCGCTGTATCAAGAGATGTATGATCAGGCGGGCTACAACGTCCACGTTCTGCCCTGTGCGATCATCGCCCCCGAAACCTCGGGTTGGTTTGCGACCGAGATCAATTCGCCCGAAGACCTGAACGGTCTGAAGATGCGTTTCTTTGGCCTGGGCGGCAAAGTCATGCAGAAGCTGGGTGTTGCAACATCGCTGCTGCCAGGTGGTGAGATCTTCCCCGCGCTGGAAAAAGGCGCGATTGACGCGACTGAATTCTCGATGCCCGCCATCGATGCGCGCCTGGGCTTCCACAAACTGGTCAAGTTCAACTACTTCCCCGGCTGGCACCAGCAGGCGACTGTGTTTGAATTGCTGATCAACAAAGACGTTTGGAATGAAACCAGCGACCAGCACAAGGCGATCATCGAAAGCGCCTGTAAGGCGTCGATGGCAGACAGCTTTGCCGAAGGTGAGGCGATCCAGCACGCAGCGTTGATCGACAACGTGGAAAACAACGGTGTCACCATCAAGCAGTGGTCGCCCGAGATGTTGGATACCTTCCGCGCCACTTGGGACGAGGTTGCTGCTGAAGAAGCCGCAAACGATGCATTCTTCGCACAGGTTCTGGCGGACATGAACGAGTTCCGTGACGGCTACAACCTCTGGAAAACCAACGCGTTCCTCCCACGTCAGTAAACTCTCCCTAACTGACGTTACCGGGGCGGCGGAATCCGCCGCTCCGAACTCTCCCGAAATTGGAATTTCTAACCCTTCACCGTCCCGCGCGCCGGGGTGCTGAGCGAGGTATGACCATGACCAACGAAAAGTACACCAATGATCCGGTCGAAGCCTATGAAGGCATCCTGGAACATCCCGAAACCGACCGTCAGAAGATTGCCGTCGCCATCGACACCAGCGTCAAAGCGGTAGGACATGTGGTCATGTGGGCGAACGTGCTGCTGATGGGCGCGATTTTCGCTCAGGTCTCGCTGCGTTACCTGTTCAGCCAGAACTATCCCAAGCTGGACGAGATCCAGTGGCACTTCTACGGCATCGTGACAATGATCGGCATCTCATATGCCTTGATCACCGACAGCCATGTCCGCGTTGACGTCCTGCATATGCAGCTGTCCCGTCGGGCGCAGCGGATCATCGAAGTGATCGGCATCCTGACCCTGCTGACCCCGTTCATCTATCTGATGGTCGATCAGGGCTATGACTATTTCTACGAAAGCTTCCGCGTTAACGAACGTTCGGACAGCCCCACTGGCCTGCCTGCGCGCTGGGCTTTCAAGGCGGTTATTCCGATCAGCTTCATCCTGCTCGCACTGGCGGCGTTGGCGCGACTGATCCACGACGGGCACGCGCTGCTCTATGGGCCGGCCTCGGAACGGGAAGGCGCGCCGTTGCGTCGTATCCTGCTGGTTCTGGCCGTGTTCGCCGCCGTCTGCGTGGGCTTGACCTTCCTTGTCGAAACGACCGAGGAAAAGCTGGTCATCGCGATGTTCCTGACCTTCATCGCTCTGCTCTTCACCGGGTATCCGGTGGCGTGGGTACTGGCCGGTGTCGGTGTGGCCTATTGCGGTCTTGCATACCTGTTCGACAATGATCTGATGCTGTGGACAGGGCTCGAGAGCACCTTCACCGGGCTCGACTACCTGACCTTGGGGGCTGTGGTGAACCGCGTTTATGCCACCATGTCCAACGCAGTTCTGGTCGCCCTGCCGATGTTCATCTTCATGGGCCTTATGCTGGACGAATCCGGTGTGGCTGAGCGTCTGATGTCATCGATGCAGCGCCTCTTTGGCACCGTGCGCGGTGGTCTTGCGATCACTGTGACCCTGATCGGGATCATTCTGGCGGCCTCGACCGGAATTATCGGAGCATCTGTGGTTCTGCTGGGCGTGCTGTCGTTGCCGTCGATGATGCAGCAAAAATATCAGCCAACGCTGGCAGCCGGTGTCGTCTCGGCCTCCGGTACGCTGGGTATTCTGATCCCGCCCTCAATCATGCTGGTGATCATGGCCGACCAGATGGCCCTGTCTGTTGGGGATCTGTTCATGGCTGCTGTTTTCCCAGGTGTCATCATCGGTGGTCTGTACCTGACTTACATCTTCATCCTCGCGCTGGTGAAACGCGATGCGGCCCCTGTGCCTGAAGGTGCGAAAGCCCCCGACTGGGCCGCCGTCAAGGACGTCCTGATCGCCGTTATCCCGACGCTGATGCTGATCCTCGCCGTGCTGGGCTCGATCTTCGCAGGTCTGACCACGCCAACCGAAGCCTCGGGCATCGGTGCGCTGGGTGCGACACTGCTGGCGCTGGGCTATCGCAAGCTGACTTTCGCCAAGCTGTGGAACGTGCTGGTGTCGACTTTCAACACCACTGCGTACATCTTCGCGATCTTCCTTGGCGCGACGGTATTCTCCTACGTCCTGCGTGAATTGGGCGGGGACGAGTTGATCGAGCATGTCGTGCAATCGACCGGCTTTGGTGCCAACGGGACGATCCTGTTCATCCTGTTCATCGTGTTCCTGCTGGGCTTCGTTCTGGACTGGATCGAGATCACGCTGATCGTGCTGCCCCTGATGCGCCCCATCGTGAATGGTTTGGGCATCGACATCCCGGGCTTCGGCGTACTGGATGAGCCGGCGCTGGTGTGGTTCGTGATCCTGGTCGCGGTGACGCTGCAAACCAGTTTCCTGACGCCGCCTGTTGGCTTCGCACTGTTCTATCTGAAAGGCGTCTGCCCGCCCGAGATCAAGCTGACCCACATCTACAAAGGCATCATCCCCTTCGTGTTGTTGCAGCTGGCCGGTCTGGCGTTAGTCTTCCTGTGGCCGACCCTTGCAACCTGGTTGCCTTCGGTCGCTTACTAAGGAGCCTGCCCGATGCGTCTGAGCCAATGTCATAACTTCCACGACTTCCGGCGGCTGGCCAAACAGCGGCTGCCGGGGCCCATCTTCAACTATATCGACGGTGGCGCGGATGATGAGGTGACGTATCGGGAAAACACCAATGCGTTCGACCGTTGCGATCTGTTGCCCTCGGTCCTGCGCGGTGTGTCGGACGTGGACATGTCGGTCACGGTCATGGGGCAAAAGCTGGACATGCCCGTCTATTGCTCGCCCACCGCGTTACAGCGCCTGTTCCATCATCAAGGCGAACGCGCGGTGGCAGCCGCGGCCGAGAAATACGGGACGATGTTTGGCGTGTCCTCACTGGGCACTGTGTCGCTGGAAGAGCTGCGTAAGAAACACAAAAATCCGCAGGTCTATCAGTTCTATTTCCACAAGGATCGCGGCCTGAACGCCGCCATGATGCAGCGCGCCAAAGAGGCGGGGGTCGAGGTCATGATGCTGACCGTTGACAGCATCACCGGCGGCAATCGTGAGCGTGACCTGCGCACCGGGTTCTCGATCCCGTTCCGGCTGACGCTGGGTGGGATGATCCAGTTTGCGATCAAGCCGATGTGGGGGATCAACTACGTCACGCACGAGAAATTCCGCCTGCCGCAACTGGAAGAACACGTGGATATGGGCGGCGGCGCCAGCTCGATTGGTGGTTACTTTACCGACATGCTCGATCCGTCGATGAACTGGGATGACGTGGCGCAGATGGTACGCGACTGGGACGGTCAGTTCTGCCTCAAGGGCATCATGACCGTCGAAGATGCCAATCGCGCGGCCGAGATCGGCTGCACCGGCATCATCCTGTCGAACCACGGTGGACGCCAGTTGGACGGCTCGCGAACGCCTTTCGATCAATTGTCCGAGATAGTGGACGCTGTCGGTGACAAGCTGGACGTGATGATGGACAGTGGCATCCAGCGTGGTACCCATGTGCTGAAGGCGCTGTCGATTGGGGCCAAAGCCGTGGGTGTTGGTCGTCACTACCTGTACCCGTTGGCTGCCGCAGGGCAGGCGGGTGTCGAACGCGCGCTTGGCCTGATGCGGGCCGAAATCGAACGCGATATGAAACTGATGGGCGTCACCAGCGTCGACCAACTGAGCCGCGAGAATATCCGTTTCCGCAACGCCTGAACCCAAAGTGGGGGCCGATATGACCAATGACGAGTTGATCAAACATTTCCGTTCTATCGTCGGGTCGCGCCACGTCCTGACCGGCGAACGCGCGACCGAGCGGTTCCGGCGTGGGTTTCGCTCGGGCGAGGGTGAGGCGCTTTGTGTCATTCAACCCGGCACCCTGTTGGAACAGTGGAAAATCCTGCAAGCCTGTGTTGCCTCGGACAAGATCGTCATCATGCAGGCCGCCAACACCGGCCTGACCGAAGGTTCCACACCGTCGGGTAGCTATGACCGCGATGTTGTGTTGATCAACACGCGCCGGATGGACACGCTGGTCCCTCTGAACAACGGCGAACAGATCGTCAGCTTTCCGGGTGCCACCTTGTTTGCGCTGGAAAAACTGCTAGCTCCGCTGGGGCGCGAACCGCATTCAGTGATCGGATCCTCATGCATTGGGGCATCGATTGTGGGTGGGGTCTGCAACAATTCGGGCGGGTCTTTGGTCGAGCGGGGCCCCGTTTACACCGAGTTGTCTGTCTACGCCCGGATTTCCGAGCAAGGCGAGCTTGAACTGGTCAACCATCTGGGCATTGATCTGGGCGACACGCCCGAGGAAATCCTGGTAAGCCTCGACGCGGGCACCTTCGACCGCAACCCGGGGGCCACGAACAAACGGGCGTCAGCCAGTGACTACGCGCAGATCGTGCGGGATGTGGAGGCAAAAACGCCTGCGCGTTTCAACGCCGACAAGGCCAAACTGTTCGAATCCGCGGGCTCTGCCGGAAAACTCGCGGTCTTTGCTGTACGCCTCGATACTTTCCGGAAAAATGACGCGGAAAAAGTGTTCTATATCGGAACAAACAACCCCGATGATCTGGCCGCTTTGCGCCGTCATATCCTGTCCAGGTTCAAATCACTGCCCGTCTCGGCCGAATATATGCAGCGCGAGGTGTTCGACATCACCGCCAAATACGGCAAGGACACGGTAGTGATGATCGACAAACTGGGTACGGATCGCTTGCCGTTCTTCTTTGCAATGAAGGGCGCGGTCGATGCACGTCTTCGGCGAATCCCGTTGCTGGGTAATTTCACCGACCGTTTCATGCAAATGGCCGTGGCGCTATGGCCACGTGTTCTGCCCAAGAGGATGGTCGCGTTCCGCGACAAGTACGAACATCACCTGATCCTGAAGATGAAAGATGACGGCATCGCCGAGGCTGCTGCGTGGTTGCCAGGTTTCTTGGAAAACCGCGACGCAGGTTTTTTTGAATGCGACGCCCGCGAGGCCAAGATCGCTGGTTTGCACCGTTTCGCCGCAGCCGGAGCCGCCGTGCGTTACATGGCTCTGCATAACTCAGAGGTAGAAGACATTATCGCGTTGGACGTTGCGCTGCGCCGAAACGATCAGGACTGGCTTGAAAAACTTCCGCCCGATATCGAGAGCCAGTTGGTGCACAAACTCTACTATGGCCATTTTATGTGCCACGTCATGCATCAGGATTACGTTGTCAAAAAGGGTGCGGATCCCAAGGCGTTGAAGGCAGCGATGCTAAAGCTGTTCGACGAACGCGGTGCGGAATACCCGGCCGAGCACAATGTGGGACATTTGTACCCGGCCAAGCCTGATCTGGCGGCGCATTACAAATGCTGCGACCCGACCAATTCGTTCAATCCCGGCATTGGAAAGATGTCGAAGGCGAAACACTATCAATGAGTGTACATCGTTACGCCTTTTGACGCTTGTGAAAGGCTTCGAGGAGGCTGGTGCCGCTGTCGAAAAACGCGGCCTCACCCACAATGTCGGTCACGCCATAGCGATCCAGTTCGGCCTTTACGTCCGGCTCAACCAGCGTGAATACCAGTCGGATGTCGTTTTCTTTCAGGACACCGGCCATGTTGCGTAAGGCGTATCCAGCGGTGAAATCGACCTCATCTATGGCTGACGCGTCAAGGCAGAACCATTCAGGTTTGGCGTCCGGGCCTTGGGCAATGGCGGTGACTTCATCGGTAAATCGCTGTGAGTTTGCGTAATACATGCCGTGCGAGAACCGATAGATCACAAGGCCGGGCTCAAACTGGTTGGGCGGGGCCAGGTCTTTTGAATGCCAGCCACCGGTCTGAGTTTTGACAATCACAGCGTTCTTTGGCCGATACCCCCTGCGGGTGTGATCGACCAGCGACAGGACCATGGCAAAGATGATGCCTTGTTCCACGCCGACCACGACAACCACAGCTGCGGTTGCAATGGCCACCCAGAACTCGGATCGGGCTTGTCTGTAAATCGTTGCCAGACCACGCAGATCGACCAGTTTCAGCCCGATCAGGAAGACGATAGCGGACAAGGCGGCATTCGGCAGGTAGGCAAGCGGTTTGGTCAGAAACAGGATGACCATCAGGACAATAGCAACCGTGGTCAGTTGCGCCACCTGACTACGCCCGCCCGCGCTGGCGACCATTTCGGTTTTGGTGGGGCTGCCGTTGACCACAAATGTGCCGGTGAATGCCGCCCCGAAATTGGCAAGCCCAAGCCCGATCAGGTCTGTGTTCTCGCTGAACGTCTCGTCATATCGGGCTGCGTAAGCCCGCGAGGTCGCCGCGCTCTGCGCCAGAATGACAACGAAGATGGACAGCGCCGTAGGCAGGAGTTGTTTGAATAGGGGCCAACTCCAATCCACCTCGGGGATCGAGAGTGACGGCAAGCCGCCGGGCACTGTTCCCAGCAGGGCAATGCCAAGCGTTTCGAAGGAAAAGGCCCAACTGCATAAGATCACCCCCACGATCGCGATCAAGGGTCCTGGTACTTTTCGCGACAACATTGTGCAGGCAAGCACAATACCAAGAACGGCCGCCGATACACACACGGTTGGCCAACTGACCTGAGCCAAATTGTTGAAAACATCGGTCAGTCGCGCAAGCGTGCCGTGCCCCGTGGCCTCGATCCCCAATAGACCGGGTATTTCACCCGTGGCGACCTGAATGCCTACGCCGGTCAGGAAACCAACAAGAACGGTGCGAGACAGGAAATCGGCCAGAAATCCCAATCCGATGATCCGCGCGCCGATCGAAAGCACGGCTGCCATCAATGCCAGAAGCGACGCCAAAGCCAGATACTCGGACGAGCCTGTAACCGCCATGCCCGCAAGGGCCGAGGCGGTAATGGCCGCCGTTGCCGAATCGGCTCCGACCACAAGGTGCCGTGATGACCCGAACAGGGCGAACAGGGCCATGGGAATCAGGATCGTATACAGCCCGGTCACGACCGGCGTACCCGCAATTTTGGTGTAACCCATCACTTCGGGTATCGCGAGGCAGGCAAATGTAAGCCCTGCAAGCATCTCGGCAGGAAGGCGTGATCGGTCCAAAGGCAGGACACCTTGCAGCACCGGCAAAGCCGACAGTTTGCGATTTCTGCCCGGTTTTTCCATGGGTTACCTTTCGCCCGATTTGTCCTTCATTTCCACCTTTCATACCACCAGAGCGCCGGGTCGGGATGAATGCAAGGGAAGAGGGATAAATCGAGATGGCTTTGCAGCCGTTTTCGACAGGTTTTCAGGGAAATTTACACAACTACGGGAAACCCCCAATTTCGCGCGCCGCCTATCAGGGGTAAACATGACCTACCGTACTTACCACACAAACACACGGTAATTACTTTCCCCGATGAGGGGCTGGTCACACCCCCTCGGCCGGCCCCTCTTAACTTTTGGGGACTTGTGAACGCCGACCGTTTTCGAAAAACTAATGCGCTCAGTTGGTGGCCAGTGTTGTCACATGAGCGGGTAGGTCTGCGGCAGTCTCAAAAGCAATATCATGCGGAATGTCCTGCACGGGGGATTTTCGATACCCTTCCGTGAACAGAAGAAACGGGACTTTTGCCCTGACAGCGGTTTCAGCGTCAACCTCGCTGTCTCCGACAAAAATACGCGGTCCTGAGCCGTTAAGGGCGTCGAAGCTTGCAAACAGATGCTGGGGGTCTGGTTTCCGTGTCTGCAAACTGTCTCCGCCAAGCACGACGTCGAAGAATTGCGACAGGTTCAACGCCTCCAGCACATGCCGCGCCGGGGCTTCGGGCTTATTGGTGCACACGCCCAGACCGCAGCCCATCTGTTTCAAACGTTCCAGCGCAGCGGGAACTCCGGGATAGGGAACAGTCGTTTCGCTGGCGGCGGCGTTGTAGTGCTTGAGGGTCAATTGTGCCAATTCCGCGTGACGATCCATCGACAGATCGCAGTGGTGGATCACGCGTTCGACCAGCTTGGGCAGGCCATTTCCAACGAATCCCTTGATGATCTCAAATGACAGGGGATCCTGCCCGGTGTCATCCAGCATCCGGTTTGTCGCTGCAGCCAGATCGCCCAGGCTGTCCACCAGCGTTCCATCCAGATCAAATACTACAGTTGCGGTCATGTTTTGCCTGCCTTTTCCCCTCTGCCCACAGAGGTAACCCGCCCTTTTTTCAGGTGCAATCACTTGTGGTGAAACGAGACTTGACAATCCTTACTAAAATAATCAGATTAACCGCAGGAACAGAAAGCCAGCCCATTCGGGGTCAGCCAGATCATATGAAACGCAACAGAATTGGCGCTATGCCGACACGCTCTGGAGATGTCCCGATGAACGTACAGAACCCGACCCCAACCCAAGGTTACGCTGTCTCGATGCTTCCTGCGCACAAGGCCGAAGACCTGACCAAAGGCGGCAACCTGGCGCATATCGAATTGGGCGACCAACTCTACACCCTGCGCATTACCCGCGCGGGCAAACTGATCCTGACGAAATGAGCGCTGACAATACGCGCGGCGGCGCTACGGTAGGTCGCCTTGCCGACTTGGACCCTGTTGAGGCGGGGGCGGTTATGTATCTGCGCATGTGGAGCGCAGGTGAAGGTGCAAGGGCCGATGCCGCCAGTGACTTTCAGATCGCTTTGGGCGCAGAAAGCGGGCAGGCTGCGATGCTAACGCTGGATCGCCTGTGTTCACTTTGCGCACATTACGGCCGCCGCCCCGTGATCCGGCATGGGTTGGGATGTGCGTGTCTTGGCGCGGACGAAAACTGTTTCGCTCAGATGATTTCAGCTGCCTCCGAAGGTGCGCGTGAAGACGCAATGATGATGGCGTCTTTAATTGTGCGACCGGATTTTGCGCCAGCACTTGCAGCACTATCCGAAGAGTTGGGTCTGGCCCTCAGGCGCATGAGCGCAGGGTTCCGGATGCCGACAACCGGCCACCATACCCCCTCGGCCGTTCTCCACTGATCCCCGGTACAGGACGGCTTAACCCCGGCATTGCGCCGGGGTTACTTGATTCAACAGCACCCACATCCGGCATGATGATGATCGTGATCGCAAACCGGGGCAGGGGTGTAATCGCCCACCTCTGACAGCACATCGCGCAAGGCCCACAGGATCATGTCCACGTCTTCTGCTTCGATGGTCAGCGGTGGGCGGATTTTCAGGATGTTGTCTTTGGGTCCTTCGCTGCCGATCAGAATGCGGTGATCACGCATCCGGTTTTTGACATAGCTGCAAATCTCGGTTCCTTCTGATCCGTCAGGGTTGATCAGTTCCACCCCCAGAAACAGCCCCATGCCCCGCACATCACCGACACAGCCAAAGACGTTTTCGATCTGGCGCAGCCCGGTCATCAGACGGTCTCCCATCAGGCGGGCATTGTCCTGCAGACCTTCGTCATCAACGATGTCCAGCACCTCTTTGCCGATCCGGCAGGACAGTGTCGAGCCGCCGAATGTGGAAAAGAATTCAATCCCGTTGTTGAAGCTGTTCGCAATTTCCTTGGTCGTTACCAACACGCCCAGAGGGTGCCCGTTGCCGATCGGCTTACCCATGACAACAATGTCAGGCAGCGCGCCCTGGTGTTCAAAACCAAAGTAGTACTCGCCCAGACGACCAAGACCTGTCTGCACCTCATCAGCGATGCAGACACCACCAGCAGCACGGATTTTCTCATAAACTGCTGGCAGATAGCCTTTGGGTGGAATGATCTGTCCGCCGACCGAGGGGAAGGTCTCGGCGATGAACCCTGCGACGCCTTGCCCGCGCTCGTTCAAGGCCGTGATTGCCGGATCTACAAGATCGGCAAATTTCTGGGCCCGATCCGCATCGTCGCGCTTGAACGAACCACGGTAGTCATCCGCAACCTCAACCAGCTCAACCCAATCGGCTTTCCCGACGCCGCCCGGCTTGTTGAACTTATAGGCCGAAATCGCCACAGCTGCATTTGTATTCCCGTGATAGCCATGATCCGGCGTCACGATCCCTTTTGCTCCGGTATGGGCGCGGGCCAGCCGCAGAGCGAGCTCATTGGCTTCGGTCCCGGAATTGACGAAGAAGCAGACCTCGAAATGATCCGGCAGTTTTGAGAGGATTTTGTCGGCAAAAGCGGTCTGGGCTGGATGCAGATAACGGGTGTTTGAATTCATCCGTCTCAGCTGATCCGCCGCCACGGCCTGAATGCGCGGATGCGCATGGCCGACATGGGGGACGTTATTGTAGGCGTCCAGATAGGGGCGGCCCCATTCGTCGAACAGGTGATGCTTCCACCCACGCACCAGCATGACCGGATCGTCATAGGTCAGTGACAGGTTGCCGCCAAAATGATCGCGTCGCCCCTGCAAGACCGTTTGTTTGTCTGTGGGTTGGTAAAACACCTTGTCATCCGGCAGGTTCAACAAGGCCGCCGGGTTGGGGCAAACCGCGTGCCACAGCTCCATCTCGTCCGGATCGCCAACACCGGGCCAGTCCGCTTCCATGCCAACTGTTGTCAGTGCCACCTGGAAATGCACATGCGGAGCCCAACCGCCATTCTGGCTGGCATCGCCCAGCCGGGCAAAC
>NZ_JBXWSB010000093.1:0-19018 GCF_059613205.1 Ruegeria sp. BHSB064 | reverse complement strand
TTCCAGAACCAGTGACCCGGCGCAGACCAGCGTCTCTTTATTGGCAAGCGCCAGCGTCGCTCCTTGTTTGAGCGCTTCAATCCCCGGTGCTAGGCCCGCTGAACCCACAATGGCCGACATAACCCAGTCCGCCGGGCGCGCGGCAGCCTCGGCAATTGCACGCGACCCAGCCGCGACCTCTACGCCGCTACCGGCAAGCACGGCGCGCAGGTCGTCCAGCCTATCGTCATACGCAGTCACGGCCAGATCGGCCCCAAGGCGGCGCGCATCGTCGGCCAATTGCTGGATATTCGCACCACCTGTCAAAGCCACAACGTCGTAATCGTTCGGCGCGCGCGCGATCAGGTCGATTGTGTTTTGCCCTATCGATCCTGTGGCCCCCAGAACGGTTACTTTGCGCATTACATCCCACCTGGCGCGTAAAACAGCCCTGCGATCAGAACAAACAACGCGGCACCCATCATGCCGTCAAAGCGATCCAGAAAACCACCGTGGCCCGGGATCAGGTTTGAACTGTCTTTAACGCCAAACTTACGTTTGACCGCGCTTTCGATAATATCACCGATTTGACTTGCCATTGAAGCCAATACCGAAACAACGACAAAAGCGAATCCAAATCCGGCATGCGTTGCAAAGGCGATTCCGACACAGGCCGCTGCAGCCCATCCACCTGCCGTTCCCGACCACGTTTTCTTCGGGCTGACCTTGGGCCAGAATTTGGGACCACCAACCGTTTTGCCAACAAAATATCCGGCCACATCAGTGGCCACGACCACGGCGATTAGCCACACCATCCAGCCAAAGCCAAAGTTTTCGCGGATCGAGATAAAACCCAACCCGGCCCCAACGATCCAGACGGCAAACAGCCCGTACAGAATTTTTGACCGGCTCACCTGCCCCATACCCACCAATGCAGGCGCTACAACAACAGGCAATGTGTACAGCGGTGGCACATGGTAACTGAGCAGAACCGCAGCGCTTGTCAGGATACCCAATTGAATACCTGTGCTCCGGCTGTTCGGCTCAATCATCCGAACCAGCTCCCAGGTCATCAGACCACAGGCTGCGGCGATAAAGGTTTCGAACCAGATACCGCCCAGCCAGACTTCGACGGCACCTATCAAGACCAGTACAGCAGCGGAAAGAACCCGTGCTGTGAGGTCAGACCATCGGCCTTCGCTCATGCCAGCACCGCTCCGAACCGACGTTCTCTGGAGCCGAAGTTGCGACACAAGGCTTCCAGCTCTGCGGCTGTGAAATCCGGCCAAAGCGTATCGATGAATTCGTATTCCGAATAGGCCGATTGCCACAGAAGAAAGTTCGATATCCGTGCTTCGCCACTGGTGCGTATGACAAGGTCCGGATCCGGAAGAACCCGCGTATCCAGATACTTAGGAAGGGTTTCCTCATCCACTTCTTCCGGCTTCAAACGCCCTTCGGCAACATCACGCGCCAGCCGCTTTGTGGCGCGGGCCACCTCATCCCGACCGCCGTAGTTCAACGCTACGGTCAAATGAACGAGGTCGTTGTCCTTCGTTTCCTGTTCCAGAGAATCCATCAACTCGGTCAGCTTTGAATCCAAACGGACCCGATCACCAATGAAGCGAACGCGAATTCCGTTGTCAGCAAGTGTTCGGGTTTCCTTGATGATGTATCGACGGAACAGGTTCATCAGCCCGGCGACCTCAACCTGTGTGCGCTTCCAGTTCTCGGTCGAAAACGCAAACACAGTGAGATATTTGATCCCCAATCCCGGGCAGGCCTCTACCACCTCACGGACACGGCGGGCACCTGCGTGATGACCAAACAGTCTGGGTCGGCCACGCGCCTGTGCCCAGCGACCGTTGCCATCCATGATGATAGCCACGTGGCGCGGGCCGGAAACCGGATCGGTTTGGGGATCTTTGGGCATCAGACCAGCTCAGACCTGCATGATTTCAGATTGCTTGGTCTCAAGCGCGGCGTCGACGGCCTTGATCATTTCATCGGTCAAATCCTGAACTTCGCTTTCCCATAGCTTCTGGTCATCTTCCGACATCCCGTCTGCCTTGGCTTTCTTGATCTGGTCCATTCCGTCACGGCGCACATTGCGGATCGAAACCCGCGCACTTTCCGCATATTGTCCTGCGACCTTGCCAAGCTCGCGCCGACGTTCTTCGTTGAGTTCCGGGATCGGCAACATGATGATGGTGCCATTCAGCTGAGGATTAATGCCAAGTCCGCTTTCACGAATGGCCTTTTCCACCTTACCTACCAATGACTTATCCCACACATTTACAGTCACCATGCGCGGTTCGGGCACGTTCACCGTACCCACCTGATTGATCGGAGTCAGTGAGCCATAGGCGTCAACCATCACAGGCTCGAGCATCGAGGCCGAAGCCCGGCCCGTACGCAGCGAGGCAAATTCCGTTTTCAGATTGGCCATGGCGCCATCCATGCGACGCTTGAGGTCATCGGTGTCCAGTTCGAAGTCGTCAGACATGCTGCTCACTCCCCGTTTTCAGGTACTCTTTGGATGGGTCTTACGCCATCACAATTGGGATGTATAGCAATCATGGTCGGGAATTGTATCGATGGCCAGAGGTGTTGCGACCATTTTGTACCAACTCCACTCCGATCCCCGGCCGGGCACGCCCGCCCGAGGATACAGTAGCCGTCAGATTCAGGCGTTCACATCAACAACAACGCGGCCTTTGACCTGACCCTTCAGTATATCCGCGCCAAGCTGCGGCAGATCCGACAAAGCGGCTGGCTGAACCATTGCCTCCAGCTTATCCATCGGCAGATCGGTCGCGATCCGCTGCCACGCGCGCAGTCGGTTATCGTAGGGTTGCATCACACTGTCGATGCCCAACAGGTTCACGCCCCGCAGCAGGAACGGAATCACAGTGGTAGGCAAGGCCGCGCCTCCGGCCAAACCAACTGCGGCAACTGAACAGCCGTATTTCATCTGCCCCAGAACACGCGCCAACATTTCTCCGCCCACCGCGTCTACACAGCCAGCCCAGGTTTCACTTTCCAACGGGCGTTTGGTGGTCTCATTCAACTCTTCACGGGGCACAATCGTCGTCGCACCAAGCGCTTTCAAATAGTCGCCCGTTTCGGGTCGCCCGGTCACAGCCGCCACCTCATACCCCAGCTTGCCCAGAATGGCTGTGGCCACCGACCCAACACCACCTGCAGCGCCCGTCACCAGAACCGGTCCCCGATCCGGGGTCAGCCCATGATCTTCCAACGCCATCACCGCAAGCATGGCCGTAAACCCGGCCGTACCCACAGCCATGGCCTGACGTGCATCCAGCCCGTCGGGCAGCGGCACCAGCCAGTCCGCCCGCGCATTGGCTTTCTGAGAATAGCCGCCCCAATGCGCCTCGCCCACACGCCAACCGGTCAGAACAACCTTGTCGCCGGGTTTGTATCGCTCATCAGACGAGGCTTCGACCGTACCGGCGTAATCGATACCCGGCACATGCGGATATGCTCGCACCAGCCCACCCCCTTTGGGTGACAGGCACAGACCATCCTTGTAATTCACGGTTGAAAACTCCACCGCCACAGTCACCTCACCATGTGGAAGATCATCCAATGAAAGCTGCTTGACCGATGCACTCGCCAAGCCGCTCTCTTCGTCCTTGTCCATCACCAACGCATTGAACATTCTCAAATCCTTTCGTGTTACCTTGACCAGACCAGTCCTTCACCTGGCCCAAAATACCTCGGGGGAGTCGCGCAGCGACGGGGGCAGCGCCCCCAAACCCTCGTGTTAAATCCAGAAATGCGATTGCACAGTTGCGCGACGCATCCCGTCAGGTACTTCGATATCCAGTTCCGTTCCCGCATCCCAATGGCTCAACCGCACCATTCCGATAGCCACATTGGTTTTGAAATCCGGTGACCAGGCCGCCGACGTTACCTGCCCAACCCACTTTCCGTCCGCGTAAAGGCCCCAGGGTCGGTCGCATCCGGGCACAGGGTCGCCTGCGATGGCAATGGGTCGAATTTGTTGAATGGGTCCCTCTTTTGCCACGCGCAGCAACGCGTCGCGCCCAATGCAACCAATTGCGGTGTTTGTGTTGCAGAACTTGCCCAACCCACATTCGTGCGGCGTGTTATCGTCGGTCATGTCATTGCCATAAGACAACAAACCGCCCTCGATCCGCTCGATCAGGTTCGGACAGCCAGCGCGAACCTGAAGGTCTTCGCCTGCAGCAAACAAAGCGTTCCAAAGGGGCATTCCGATCTCGCTGCCTTCGACATAGATTTCAAACCCACCCTGTTTGGAATACCCCGAACGCGCAATCGCCAGATCGCGCCCTTCAAATTCAAACATATCGAACCTGAAGAATCGGATGTCCCGCACGCGGTCGCCAAACACACGCGCCATAAGCTCGTCCGCCTTGGGGCCTTGAACAGCAAGCGGAGACACGTCCGGTTCATCCACCAACACATCCAAACGGTATCCGACGGCAATCCCTTTGACCCATAGCAACAGGTCACTGTCAGCAATCGAAATCCACCAACGATCTTCAGACAGTTTCACGGCCACCGGATCATTCAGCATTCCACCGGTCTCATCAACGATCGGCACATAGAAACACTGGCCCGGCAACATCCCCCGCAAATCGCGCGGCGTGAGCATCTGCATCAGGCGCGCGGCGTCCGGCCCCCGAAGTTCAACCTGCCGTTCGCAGGCCACATCCCACACCTGTACATGGGTCTTCAAGTGATGGTAGTCCGCCTCAACGCTTTCGAAAACAGTGGGCAATAACATACGGTTATATACCGTATATCCTTTGACGCCCGCCGCTTCGACCCCTTCTGTGAATGGCGTTCGCCTCAGACGGCGAGAAGGAGATATTTGTGGCATTCAATCCTCCTGCGGCATGAAGACTAGATCACTGACCGGCGCTTCAGATCCCGCCTCGGTCAGCATTTTGTGCACCTGGCCCCGGTGGTGGGTCTGGTGGTTGAACATATGGATAACGCAGCGCGCATAAGGCAGTGTCACGTCGGCCTCTTTCGCGGCAGAATACCAGGTGAACGGTCCGGTCAGCGGCTCATCCCCCAAGGTGTTCGCCCATCGGATGATGCGCGCGTCGATCTTTTCTCGCAGGGGTAACCAGGCGGACAGATCAGGGCACAGATACACGCTTTCATGAATGCCACCGCCGGTTCGATGAATGTTGCTTTCCGGTCCATCTGCCTTTTCAAAGCGAGACATCCAAATCCAGTCACCCCATAGCAAATGGTTCACGGTGCCCAGGATCGAGCCAAAAAACGCTCCGCGTTCAAGGACCAGTTCCTCATGCGTTAAAGCTTGCAGAAACTCCGCCAACTGTTTGTTTTGCCAGTGATTGTATTGCGCCATCTCACGCGCATATGCACCGGTGATCATTACTTGGGCCCATGCCAGTCAATTGGACAAATCTCGGCTGACTTGCCACCGAAATCCCAGACCCGTCCATAGTCACGTACTTTCGACTTGGTGCCGCGGGCCACAATAATGTCCGGGCCCATCCAGTATTTCGAGTTCGAGACCATAACAGGATGCTCTGGGTCTTTACCGCCCAGCATCTCAATCTCGCCCTGTATCTTACGGCCAATCATGATGCGGCGCTTGGTCCCGTCGCGTTCGATCTGAACAGGGGCACGCTCGGCCCCGATGATCTCACTGACCAGCATGGTAAACAGCCCTGTGGTTCCCCCGGCCTGCCCGCTGAAAATCTGAAGCAAGCCGTTATACGCCTTGCCACTGGCACGCTCGTCGACATAGGCCGCTACTCTCCATTGGCCTTCGCCCATCCGGCCCGGAATATCGACCAACAAACCTACATTCAGCCCAGACAGATCTTCGCCCTCGTAATGCCCTTCATCGATGATAACGCCCATCCAGGCGTGGCAATGGCCTTCGGTCGGAGGGTGCGCACCCAACGACACAACGCAGGGGCAGAACACATCGCACGAACAGTTCAGGATCAATTCACCTTTGATTGACCATTCCGTTGGGCTCATTTCACGCCGCTTGGGATTCGGCATCCGGCTGTCGATCCGCTGACTGATAGGCAACCGGTCGGCTTCTGGTTTTCTGTTTTTTGCCATTGGCTTAACCTCCGTAGCTAATTGGATAGACGAGCAGGACCAGACCGCCCGCAATCAGTGCAAACCCCATGGGCCGCGTTATCGCGTGCCCGATTTGGGGGAGTTTCTCGAGAACCATGAACAAGGTCGCGAGACCCATCCAAAGCAAGCTCATGACACCGCCCACAAATCCCAGTGCCATGAAACCCCAGCAGCAGCCGACGCAAAACGCGCCCAGGCCCAAACCCATGCGAACGCCGCCCGCGAAGCCGGTTTTCCAATGGCCAAGAAAATAGGTCATCGGGGCGTGGCAAACGCCGTGGCAGACCTCTTTCGCGCGCGTGAACTGAAAGGCCCCCACTGCGATCATCAATCCGCCTGCAACCCAGCCGGACTTGGCGATACCCAGCATATCGACCACACCGCCAAACAGCAAAACCAGCTGAATCCCGGTGATCAGAGCCGCGAATCCAACCCACACGATCGAGTACCCCGCCAACACGCCTAGCCAGCCCGCACGGCTGCCATTGGCGCTGCGGATCAGGTCATCATAGCTGCGCAGGGTTGGTACAAGCGTGGGCAGCATCATTGCCGCCATCATGATCGCCCACATTAAAAACAGCGGGCCGAATTCGGCCATGGGCATATACATGTCCATGCGCGGATCCATGGCCGCCATGGCCTGCCCCATGGGTCCGGGACGGCCGATCAGATCAAGGTCCATGTCCCGGCTCATCGAGAACATGACCCACCACGCCCATAGGATCAGGACATAAAAGCCCAGCCACATTCCGCTGCGCAGCCACGTACGACTCACTTCGGCCTCCCGACTCATCTCCCTTGCTTTTCAAATGTCAGACTTTTAAATGTCAGACAAATAAAAATTTGCCCAAGGTCCTCTTAAGATGAAAGCCGCGCCCCGGAAAACCGCTGACCTGTCCGCTCAGATCGCCCAAGCCATACGGGATGCGATAGTATCAGGTGAGCTGATCGTGGATGCTCGCCTGCCGTCTGAGGCCGAGTTGTCCGATCAATTCCAGGTTTCGCGCCCGACCGTGCGTGAAGCGTTAAAGCGGCTGGCGGCACAATCCCTGATCCGAACACAGCGCGGCGCATCGGGCGGCGCGTTTGTAAATCGGCTGAGTTTTGAGGACGCCTATTCCCAGCAGGTTACAACCTCGACCCTGCTGCTGTCGATGAACGCCGTCAGCTTTGATACCGCCTGCGAGGCGCGCTATGCGCTTGAGCGTGCATGCGCGCCTTTGTCGGCGCAACGACGGACAGCAGATCAATTGGCCACCATGCGGGCCGAGATATTCCGCCAATCTCAACCAGATCTGACAGACGAAGCGTTTTGTGCATCTGATGTAACCTTCCACCGTGCCTTGGTGGATGGAGCTGGAAATCCGGTCCTGTCCTATCAACTGGCCGGGGCGGTCGAGGCGATGCAGCCTCTGATGAACATGATTACGTTCACCGCGCGGTCGCGTGAGGAAATCATCGCGTTGCACAGCAGAATAGCTGACGCGCTTGAGGCTCAGGACGCCGAAACCGTGGATGCCGCATTGAATGATCTGGAACACTACACCCGCCAATTGGCGCAGGACGTGGCCGAGCGTAAACGCAAACCAGCTTAAAGGCGCAACGCGCACTCAGACAACGAAGGGAAGACGAGCAGGCAGAATGTCATCCGGCGTTAAGATCGGAACTCTCAATATGAATTGAATACCAATGACTTACGGGAGGACGTTATGAACACTAGACCGGACCCAACCTTTTACCCATCCGCCAAGCTTGCGATGGAGGGCCCCACTGAAACGCTTGCTTTCACCTTGATGCTAAGCCCGGATTTTTCGCAACCCGACGGGCTGGCGGTTGTGAATGTCGATCCAACATCCGACGACTTTGGGAAGATTGTGCATCAGGTGATCATGCCTGAGAAAGGCGATGAGTTTCACCATTTCGGATGGAATGCCTGTTCGTCCGCCCTGTCACCGCTGACCGGTCACGCCTTTCTGGAACGGCGCTATCTGATCATCCCAGGTATTCGATCCAGCCGGATTTACGTCATCGACGTCAAAAATCCACTTGAGGCGAAGATCCACAAGATCATCGAACCTGAAGAAGTCTTTGCAAAAACGGGATATTCCCGCCCACACACGATCCATTGCGGGCCCGAAGGCATCTATGTCAGCACGCTGGGTGGCGGTGGTGCGGACGGCACTGATGGTCCTCCGGGCATCTTCATCATGGATTGTGAAAGCTTCGAAATCATCGGCCGTTACGAGATCGAGCGCGGCGTGCAGGACAAGCATTATGATTTCTGGTGGAACCTGCCGCGCGACTACATGGTCAGTTCCGAATGGGGTCTGCCCCCGCAATTTGAAAACGGGCTGGTGGCCGAAGATCTGCTTTCGAACAAATATGGCCACCGCATCCACTTCTGGAACCTGCGCAACCGGACCAATATCCAGACGATTGATCTGGGCGAAAACCACCAGATGGCACTGGAAATCCGCCCTGCTCATGACCCTGTCAAACAATACGGATTCTGCGGCGTTGTTGTAGACACCACCAACCTGCAAGGTGCGATCTTCACGTGGTGGCGCAATGATGACGGCACATTCGAAGCCAAGAAAACCATCACCATCGACCCGCAACCAGCTGATCCCGATGATCTGCCAGATTTGCTCAAAGGGTTCTCGGCGGTGCCGCCACTGGTCACTGACATCGACCTTAGCCTTGATGACAAGTACCTCTACGTCTCGTGCTGGGGCACCGGTGAGATGCACCAATACGATGTGTCAGACCCGATGAACCCCAAGCTGGCAGGTATGGTTGAAATCGGGGGGATCGTTAAGAAAACCAAACATCCAAACGGTCAGAGCTTTGGTTACGGCCCGCAAATGGTCGAGATCAGCCGAGACGGTAAGCGCGTCTATTGGACCAACTCGCTCTATTCCACGTGGGACGATCAGTTCTATCCCGGCGAAGGCGGCGCAGCCATGGTCAAGGCGGATGTTGGAGAGAACGGAGGACTGACGCTGGATCCGAACTTCTGGGTGGCGTTCCCCGATGGCTATCGCAGCCACCAGATCCGGTTAGAGGGCGGAGATTGTTCAACCGACAGCTTCTGCTACCCTTCGGTCTGAGTTGGACGTTTTGATGACATCAACGGCCGGCCTCTGGCTGGCCGTTGTTCTCAGCGGTGCCTATCACGGCCTGAACCCCGGCATGGGTTGGCCGCTGGCGGTCTCTTCCGCTCTGATGGAACAGCGCCAGTCCGCGCTCTGGCAAGCGCTAGCCGCGTTGGCAGGCGGGCACTTTTTAGCCATGTTGGGGGTGTTGCTGCCTTTCGCCCTGATGGCCGTCCTGGTCGATTATCAAAAGGAAATCCGGATCGGAGCCGCGTTGATTGTCATCGGAATGGGGTTGTTCATCGCAATCACCCGTCGCCATCCCCGCTTTTTGTCACGGATTCCCCCAAGCAAACTGGCACTCTGGTCATTCCTGGTGGCACTCGCCCATGGGGCTGCCCTGATGCTGGTTCCGATCTATCTGGGCCTCTGTGCTGTGGACGAATTGGACGCGGGGCATCAAGCGATTTCTCAGATCATGTCTACAAACGCGATATTGGTTCTGGGTGTCGCAGCAGTGCACACGGCGGCCATGATTTTCGGCGGTGGGCTTTTGGCCTTTGCGGTCTATCGCTGGTTTGGGCTCCAATTTCTGTCGCGCAGTTGGTTCAATCTGGAGCTTATCTGGGCGCTCAGCCTCGTTCTGGTCGGCGGTCTTGGGCTTTGGTCTGCGATTTAGACGCTTTCCTTTATGCTTCAATGGGCTAGCCTAGTTGCCAAAGATCAAAACTCGCGAGGACCAGATGATAACCACCCTGAATGTGATTGCAGCGCTTCTGACAATCGGTTTTGGCATGTTTGGCTTTCTGGCTCCGGCCCACACAGCATCGGCTTTGGATTTGGCCCCCACCAACAGCACGATGGGCCTGTCCGAGATGCGCGCGTCTGTCGGAGGGTTGTTTGTCGTGACCGGAATCGCGGTGATCTGGCTCAACAACCCCATGGCTTACGTCATGCTCGGCGTTGTCTATTCAGGGGCGGCTTTGGGCCGATTTGTATCGGTCGCTCTGGACAATCCTCCTTTGGCCAAAGCGATGATCTTTGGGGGAATCGAATTGGTTCTGGCTGTTTGGCTCATTGCTGCAAACTTTAACAAGGCGACCTAACCTATTAGGAACGTTAGATTGATTGGGGCACAATCTGAGTTTGCATCTACCCATCGGCTCACCTATATATGGAATGTCCTTCGGGACTATGGACATAAACGCGCTCGTAATAAGCGGATCGGACCCGGGGGCGGTACCCGGCGGCTCCACCAACCATCCTTCGTTTGGGGATTTTGGGGCCGAAACAGGATCGACGAACGTCTAAAGGGGTTAGCTTTGTCTCGGCTGTCTGCCACCGTTATCGGCGAAACTAGTACAATTGCAAACGACAATCGTGCTCCGGTTGCAGTTGCTGCGTAAGCAGTAACAAGACCGAAATCTAAGCCCTTGCGCCTAGCCGCGTAAGGCGGGGTTCGCAGGTACCTGGCAACAGAAACCTGCATTATTCTCTGACATGTCTGACGTTATTCGCCTTTTCAGGGCGCATTCAGAGTTTGTTCATTCCTGCCTGTCATCGTGCGTTGACTTGGACAGGAGAGCTGGGATGACAAATTCAGAGATACTCAGGGCGTGGTATTCCGAAGTTTGGGAAAACGGAAATACCGAGGCAATCGATCAATATTTTGCGCCGGAAACGATGGCCGAAGGGCTGATCCCCGAAATGCAAGTTGGTGCAGATGATTTCCGCGACCTGGTCACCGCGTTCCGCCATATCCTGGGCGACATTAAGGTAGAACTTCCAAAGATTATCGAGAATGGCGATTGGGTGTCAGCCATTTTGAATGTTCGAACCTTCCGCGCCGACAATGGCGCGCCCTTGGAGGTCACGGGACAGGTGATGGCGCGGTTCAAAGGCGACAAGATGGTCGAGGCCTATAATCATTTTGATTTCATCTCGTTCTTTGAAGAGTTAGGTCAGTTTCCATCCGACACTCTGCCCGTTTGCATGACAGGGCAACGTCTGGACTGGGCCTGAACCCAAAGCAATCTTGACCCCAATTGCGCTTGCACGTTAGCAAGCGCCAAGGGGTCCAAATGCGAACACCCCAAGGCGGTGCCGCAAGTTTCGCATCTTTCGGGACTTGCAGGATAAAGTGTTGTGACTTGGCCACCCGACATTGCACAACAGGTCTTAATCCTCGTGGAAGCCATTGATCCTTCGATTTTCGGGAACCGGTCCGAAATTTCGGGCCATTCAACATGAGCGGTTCCGTGACGCCCTCGGTCCCAGAGCTTATTCGCGTCTTTGGCAGGATCGGGCTGCTATCCTTTGGTGGGCCAGCGGCGCAGATATCGCTGATGCATCAGGAACTGGTCGAGCGCAGACCATGGCTGGATGAACAAACTTACCTGCGTGCCCTGTCATTATGCATGTTGCTGCCGGGGCCTGAAGCCATGCAATTGGCCACCTACGCCGGATGGCGATTGCGTGGGGTTTCCGGGGGTCTGATCGCAGGCAGCTTGTTTGTCTTGCCCGGTGCCATAGTCATCGCTGTTTTGGTCGCGCTCTACACCGCATTTGGAGACCTTCCATTGGTGCAATCGGCCTTCATCGGCGTCAAGGCAACCGTCATCGTGATTGTCCTGCAAGCGCTGCGCAACGTTTCGCGGAAGGCTTTGACGGACAAAGACCACTACGTCGTCGCCGTACTTTCATTCCTTAGCATTTTCCTACTGAACCTCCCCTTCCCGCTGATCATCTTCGCGGCCGCGCTGTGGGGGTACACAACTTTCCAAGGCCCATCGGAACCATATAAGCCAAACCAGCAGTCGCACCTGAAACGTTCCCTTCGAACCGTCGCTGTATGGTTACCTCTTTGGCTTGCCCCCTTGGCTGCTTTGACCCTGAGCGGGCATCAACTGCTGAGCGATTTGGGTTGGTTTTTCGCACGGCTTGCCGTCGTCACATTTGGTGGCGCCTATGCCGTGCTGGCCTATATGACCCAGACGGTTGTGGATCAGTATCACTGGATCAGCACAGATCAGATGATCGACGGCTTGGGACTTGCGGAAACCACACCCGGCCCCTTGATTCTGGTCACACAGTTTGTCGCAATGCTTGCAGGAGAGTTAAACGGAGGCTTCGGCCTGGCTCTGGCGGCCGGTGCAGTCGCTCTTTGGGCGACTTTTGTACCGTGTTTCCTCTGGATCTTTCTCGCCGCCCCATACCTTGACAGGCTGGCCGCGCGACCGCGCCTGTCGGCGGCCCTTCATAGCATCACCGCTGCCGTTGTCGGAGTGATTCTCAACCTTTCCGTGTGGTTCGCCCTGAACGTTCTATTCGAATCAGTCCCACACATATCCTGGGGTCCACTGGCAATACCCATGCCACAGCTTTCCCAAATGGATTTCACCGCCTTGGGTTTGACAATTCTGGCTGGGGCCTTGATTTTTCGGCTGAAATTGGGGATGGGCAAAGCGCTGGCCCTGATGTCCATCGCTGGGCTGGCTGCACACACTATATGATCAATCCGGCCATACCTGCCCTTTCGTTTCCGAACAAAAGCCCTATGCTGGGCATAACCACTTTTGAGGATAACACATGTCGCAAGGCATCGATTACGGCAACCTGATGCACTCCGCCATGCGCGGACTCATTAAAAAAGTGCTGACGGATGTTTCCGAAACCGGTCTACCCGGCGCGCATCATTTCTTTATCACCTTCGACACGCGCGAGGACGGTGTAGACATCGCTGACTGGTTGCGTGAAAGGTATCCGGAAGAAATGACTATCGTCATGCAACACTGGTTCGAAAACCTTGAAGTTGGCGAATCCGGTTTTGCCATAACGCTGAATTTCGGCGACGCGCCTGAACCGCTGTACATCCCCTATGCCGCGATCAAAACTTTCGTGGATCCGTCTGTTGAATTTGGCCTGCGCTTTGAAAGCCCCGAGGGCGAGGTCGACGACGATCATATCATGGAAGAGTCGATCGAAGTCGAAGAGGAAGAGCCACATCACGATGCAGACGTGGTTTCACTCGACAGTTTCCGAAAGTAACCAGCTCAACCCCGCCACGTGCGGGGTTATTTCTTTTGCAGAAATGTTTCGACTGACCGGGATTTCACACCGTCTATGAAACGCGAAAAGGACAGGTTCAGCCCGCCTTCTGCAAGCGTGCGATCAAATTGCTGCAGTTCGTATCCGCCATCCTGATCGATGAACAACGAAAACACGGTCAGCGTATCGCCCACGATTCGGCCCCAGACAAACGGTTCCCCTTTCATCGGGTCTAACGGCACTTCGTGGCCAAAAACATTGCGCTTCATTGCGGCCGAAAACAAATCCCCGCGGCCCGACGGCACAAAGTCGATAGAAAACTTCTGTTCCTTAACGCGCCCGTCCAATTTGTATGTCGTGGTCCGCCAACTGACATTGAACCCACTTTTGGTTTCAATAATGGAAACGCTCATGTCCCGCGGAGTCGCGGTACCATCCGCATCCACAACGTCAGCAGACCCGATATAGTCCCCAACAAACGGCGCAACGTCCTGAGCACGCGCGGAATCGCTGAATACGGACAGCCACAATGCGCAAATGGCAAAGATCGTGACGGCTTTTGCAAGCGCAAGACGATGGAAATTTGGCATTTTGTCCTCCACGGCGTTCACCTTCTTATTGTAGCCCACAGAGGCCCACGCACAATGGCACTTTCCCCGGCTTTCTTATGTAAAGTGACGCACCCCGCCACCTATACCTTTGCGATACCTCTGGCTATGGTGCGCGCAACTGGCCGATTGCGTCACGGCTTTGCTGCGGCTAAACGGCATACAACTGCATACCAGACGGAGTGACCGATGTCTCAGACCCGCACCGAATCCGACAGCTTTGGCCCGCTAGAGGTTCCTGCCGACAAATACTGGGGCGCGCAGACGCAGCGCTCGATTATGAATTTCCCGATCGGTTGGGAAAAACAGCCCGTCGCTATCGTCCGCGCGCTGGGCGTAATCAAAAAAGCCTGCGCGATGCAGAACAAGGCCACCGGCAAGCTGGACGCCAAGATCGCCGACGCAATCATCCAAGCTGCAGGTGAAGTGATCGAGGGCAAGTTTGATGACAACTTCCCACTGGTTGTCTGGCAGACCGGCTCGGGCACGCAGTCGAACATGAACTCGAACGAGGTCATCGCAAACCGCGCCATCGAAATCCTGGGTGGTGTGATCGGTTCAAAAGACCCGGTGCATCCGAACGATCACTGCAACATGGGTCAGTCATCGAACGACACCTTCCCCACTGCCATGCATGTGGCAACCGCGACCAGCGTGCGTGACGTGCTGCTTCCTGGGCTCGAAAAACTGGCGGCAGGGCTGGAACAGAAGGCCGAAGAGTTCAAAGACATCATCAAAATCGGGCGGACCCACACGCAGGACGCGACACCCCTGACGCTGGGACAGGAGTTCAGCGGTTACGCCCATCAGATTCGCCAGGGTATTGCCCGTGTTCACGCAGCCATGCCTGGGATTTACGAACTGGCGCAAGGCGGTACTGCTGTTGGCACAGGGTTGAACACTCAGCACGGTTGGAGCGAGGCCGTCGCAGGCCATATGGCCGATATCACCGGCCTGCCCTTTGTCACCGCGCCGAACAAGTTCGAGGCGCTTGCCGCTCATGACGCCATGGTCTTCCTGTCGGGCGCTTTGGCGACGATTGCAGGCAGCTGCTACAAGATTGCAAACGATATTCGTTTCCTGGGCTCGGGCCCGCGGTCGGGTCTGGGCGAACTGATCCTGCCCGAGAACGAACCCGGTTCGTCGATCATGCCAGGCAAGGTGAACCCCACACAGGCCGAAGCGTTGACCCAGGTCGCCGCCCACGTGATGGGCAACAACGCTGCGATGACTTTCGCAGGCAGCCAGGGTCATTTCGAGCTGAACGTTTACAACCCGATGATGTCTTACAACCTGCTGCAGTCGATCCAGCTGTTGGGCGATGCATCTGACAGCTTTACCGAGCGGATGCTGATGGGCATCAAGGCCAACGAGCCACGCATCGACAAGCTGATGAAGGAATCACTGATGTTGGTCACGGCGTTGGCGCCGACCATCGGTTATGACAACGCCACAACGGTTGCCAAGACGGCGCATAAGAACGGCACAACCCTCAAGGAAGAGGCCATCGCGCTGGGCTTTGTGGACGAGGCGACCTTTGACGCCGTCGTTCGCCCCGAACAGATGATCGGCCCGAAAGACTGATGGGCAAGCCGGTTAACCTGAACCGGTATCGTAAAGAAAAAGCGCGGGCTGAAAAGAAAGCCCGCGCGGATCAGAATGCTGTCGCATTCGGGCGCACAAAGGCCGAGAAAAAAACCGTCAAGTTCGAACAGGACAAGCTGAAGCGCGACCTCGACAATCGCGAGTTGGACGAATGAGCGGCCGCCCGATCAAGCGCTCGCTGACTCTCAAGGGACATCGAACATCCGTGTCGCTTGAAGATGAGTTCTGGCGGGCCTTTCGCGACATAGCGTCTGAAAAACAACTCCCTATCAACGTTTTGGCCGCTGAAATTGATGTTGAACGCGATCCTGAAACGGGCCTTGCATCGGCCATTCGGGTCTTCATTTTGAAATGGTATCAGAACAAGGTCTGAACCATGTTTCCCACGTTGCTTTCAACAGTGAAGTTAAAACAGCACCGCGCACAATTTAAGCGCTACAACATCATTGTTTCCCAATTCCCCTGAGTCGTTTTCAAGGAACGCTCAATTTTCAGGCACTGAAGAAAACCACGCCAGTTCGTCGCCGCTTCGTTTTTTGCTTCCAAGATTTCGCAAAGACGATCAATCGCGCGTCTCAAGGCTGCGGCATCAAAAGCCATGACAACAAAGCGACGCAACCACCTGATCGCGAAACACAAATACCAGATCTACAGAAGATGTGGTGCCCAAGGAGAGACTCGAACTCTCACGCCCGTGAAGGCGGGGGATTTTGAATCCCCTGCGTCTACCATTCCGCCACTTGGGCCACGAACACTGAATTAGCGCCCAAGCGCAGGAAGGTCCAGAGGCAAAAAACACCCCATATTCCATTTGTTTCTTTCTGGGCGGTTGACGGTCCGTCAGGTGCATGGTTTGGCTTCTTGGGGCCGCAAACGGGATTTGAGTACTGTATATGTTACGATCGCTTTATGACTGGACCATTCGTCTGGCCGAACACCCCCATGCCCTGTGGGCCTTGGCCATTGTCGCCTTCATCGAAAGCTCGTTTTTTCCGATTCCCCCTGACGTCCTGATGATCCCGATGATTCTGGCCCGTCCGTCGCGTGCTTGGCTCATTGCGACCGTTGCGCTGGTGGCCTCGGTTCTGGGCGGGTTGCTGGGCTATGCAATTGGTGCGTTTTTCTATGAAAGCATCGGTCAGCCCATTCTGGAGTCGATGGGCAAGGCGCACGCGATGGAAGAATTCAACACGCGCTTCAACGATTTCGGGTTCTGGGCTGTGCTGGCCGCAGGTGTGACGCCCTTCCCTTACAAAGTCATCACTATCATGTCCGGCTGGACCGGAATGCCGCTAGGCACCTTCATCGCTACATCGATTCTGGCGCGAGCCATGCGATTCTTTCTGGTTGCCGGCCTGCTTTGGGGCTTCGGCGAGCCGATCCGGGACTTTATCGAAAAGCGTCTGGGGCTTATGTTCACGCTGTTCATCATCCTTCTTTTCGGCGGGTTCGTGGCGGTTAAATATCTATGACAAGACAATCCGGACTTGTGGCTTTGGCCACGATTGGCTCAGCAGCTCTGTTGTTGGCTGCGTTTGGCTTTCAGCACCTGGGTGGGCTTGCCCCCTGCAAGATGTGCATCTGGCAGCGCTATCCCCATGCCGTGGCTATCGCGGTCGGAGCAGTGGCGCTGGCTTTGCCAAGATTTAGCATCCTGCCGTTGCTAGGTGCAGCAGCAGCCGCGACAACCGCAGCCATCGGTGTTTTTCACGCCGGTGTCGAACAAGGTTGGTGGGAAGGCCCCAGCAGCTGCACCTCGGGCGATATCAGCGGTTTGAGCACCGATGACCTGTTCGATCAGATCATGAACGCGCCGCTGGTTCGCTGTGACGATATCCCGTGGGAGATGTTCGGCATCTCGATGGCGGGCTGGAACGCCATCGCCTCGGCTGTTCTGATGCTGATCTGGATCGCAGCCTGGCGAGCGCGCGCTTAAAACTCGTCCAGTTCTGCATCCCAATACAGGAAGTCGATCCAGCTTTCGTGCAGGTGGTTCGGCGGAAACTTCCGTCCGATATTGCGCAGCGCCTCGGCGTCAGGCTGACGCGGCGGTTTGCGTAATGTCATCCCCGCCTGTCGCAGCGATTTGGACCCTTTACGCAGGTTGCAGGGGCTACAGGCCGCCACCACGTTCTGCCAGCTGGTCACGCCGCCTGCCGCGCGTGGCACCACGTGGTCAAATGTCAGGTTATCGCGGCTGCCGCAGTACTGGCAGCGGAATTCATCCCGCAGAAATAAATTAAAGCGCGTGAAGGCCACGCGCTTTCTGGGTTTTACATAGTCTTTCAAAACAACGACCGAGGGTATTCGAATCTCGGTGCTCGGGCTTCGGACGACCTCGTCATATTCGGCCACGATGTCGACCCGATCCAGCCAGGCCGCTTTGATCGCCTCTTGCCAGGGCCACAATGACAGCGGGTAATAGGACAAGGGGCGGTAATCGGCGTTCAAAACCAGGGCCGGGTGTTGTTTGAGCATACCCGGCTCTCTTACAAATTCGGTCCTGAAATCTCCGTCCATCACAGAATCGCTCCTCGCTCTCAGCTGCCCGTTTGTGACACCAGAGCGGGGAGCACCCGCCCCGGCCTTAAGATAACTATATATCGTGTTAAAACTCTGACAAGCCCTGAGTTTCCACAATATGTCGCAGACTGGGTAAGCCGAATCTGTGACAGGTGCATGACACTTATCCACAGCTTGCGTTGGGTGCGTCCTTCGGGCTATGCGCGGGTCATGTCCTGGTTCATTCGCTTCAACAAACCGTATGACGTGCTGCCGCAGTTCACCGACCGCGCCAATGCCGAAAGTCCGCGTAGCACGCTGTCTGATTTCATCGACCTGCCGGGTGTCTACCCCGCCGGTCGACTGGACCGTGACAGCGAAGGTTTGATGCTGCTGACGGATCATGGGAAGCTGCAAGCCCAGATATCCGACCCGAAGCATAAGATGGCCAAGACTTATTGGGTTCAGGTCGAAGGCATCCCTGATGAGGCCGCTTTGAAAGCCCTGCGCAACGGGGTTGAGTTGAAGGATGGCCTGACGCGACCCGCAAAGGCGCGGCAGATGGATGAGCCCGATGGGCTCTGGCCTCGTACCCCGCCTATCCGCGAACGCAAGACCGTTCCCGACAGTTGGCTGGAATTGACCATCCGCGAGGGCAAGAACCGGCAGGTGCGGCGGATGACGGCAGCAGTGGGTCTGCCGACCCTGCGCCTTATCCGCTATCGCGTCGGAGACTGGACCCTTGAAGACTTAGAGCCCGGTCAATGGGACAGCCTGCCGATGCCGACGCTGAATGCCGCGCCTCAGCGCAAACGAGACCGACGCCCCCGCCGGTGACAAAACCTGCCCTGTTCTGTTACACTTGGGGCATGAAACTCACGCCAGACATACCTGCCCCGTCTGCCATTCTGGAGGCAGCACTTTATGCTGACGATCTGGATGCTGCGGAACAGTTTTACGGCGAGATTCTGAATCTTGAGCGGATTCAGCGTGTCGACAATCGCCATGTTTTCTTCCGCATTGGCGGATCAGTTCTGC
>NZ_JBXWSB010000092.1:0-19432 GCF_059613205.1 Ruegeria sp. BHSB064 | reverse complement strand
TCCCGAAACCCAGGTATCGGGTCACGAATTGGGCAAAGTACAACGAGAGTTTGAGGTTTCGAGGCGACCTGACGATCTGGTTTGACCTTGGTCTGTTGTCCGGTTGGCGCGCAACCGGGGCCAAGAAACGGGGCGGTAAGTTGGTGTATTCCGACCTCGCGATTGAGACCTGCCTGACGCTGCGGTGCATCTTCAGGCAGGCATTGAGGCAAACGCAGGGCCTGGTGCGCTCGCTGCTGAAACTGGCAGGGATCACACTGCCTGTGCCGGATTTCTCAACCCTGAGTCGTCGTGGCAGGACGCTCAAGGTTCGAGCAGCGGCACGGACAAGCTCAGGACCGATCACCTTGATTGTGGATAGCACTGGCCTGCGGGTTCACGGCGGTCGCGACTGGATGAAAGAAAAGCATGGCCTCCCCAAAGCTAGAAAAACTTGGCGAAAGCTGCACGTCGGGCTTGATCCTGACAGCGGCGAGATCGTTGCTTCCAGCCTGACAACCGAGCATGTCGGTGACCCGGCTGAATTGCCGAAATTGTGCCACCAAATCACGCAGCCGGTGAATAAATCCATTGCTGATGGTGCTTATGACGGCGAACCCACGATCGCCACGATACAATCTGCTTTTGGTCCCGAGGTCGAAGTCACCATCCCTCCGCCGATCAATGCCGTTCCCGGTGAGAACGATCTGCGCAACAGCCATCTGGAGACAATCCGAACCAGAGGTCGAATGGCTTGGCAAAAGGCCACAGGTTACAATCTAAGGTCACGCGCGGAGGCACAGATTGGGCGCTACAAGCAGATCATCGGACCAAAACTTCAGGGCAGGAAACTGGAGACGCAAAACGTTGAAACCCAAATCGCTGTGAAGGCCCTGAACCGCATGACCCAAACCGGTCGTGCGGTCTACGCCCGTGTGTCATAGCTCCATGGGAAAAGGGGACTTCTCGTTCCCAAGTAGATCCGTGCAACACAGTCCCGAATACCTACGATTTGGTCAGACCTGGTATGCTATGAAATCGACACATAGCCCAGCTCTTCGTTTCGTTGTTTTGGGATATATTTTCCAACGCGCGGAGAACATAAAATCTCACCAAGCCTATTTGATTTCTCTGACTGCGAAAATCGATCGGGGAGACATACAGCCAACCGCATTGTTGACGCAAAATTCAAAGCAACCGAAAAAGTAAAGGCCATACCTATGATATCTCGTCTCGCTCATGAGCTCAGAGCAACAGATATAGTTCATGCCATCGCTCTATTGTGATTAGAATGCCAATGTATTACATTGTACTACAAAGCGGATACAGGTGATTGCAATGAGTACCAGCCCATATTCTATTCGTCTCGATGAAGACTTGAGAAAGTCCCTGGAACGAGAAGCTGAGATAGAAGATCGGCCGCCTGCACAACTCGCCGTACGGGCAATTAGAATGATGTTGGAATCCAAGGCCGCAAAACGTGCAGCCATTGATGCGGCTGTTGAAAAAGCAGATCTAGGTAAGTTCGTCACGGCAGACGAAATGAATGCCTGGATAGACAGCTGGGATACCGAGAATGAGCTCTCTGCTCCGGTCGCAAGCGGGCAATCCAATAGCCAATGAAAATAGTATTTCTCGAAGATACGGCCCGGGACATTCAATGGTTCCGCTACTACTACACGTCAGTTTTTCCTGAAGGCAGCGAAAGGGCACGAGCACAGCTCAAAGCCATTCAGCTTACTCTTGCAGCCAACCCGTATGCAGGTCACCCAAGTGACACTCGCCAAGACGTAAGGGAGCTTTCAGTGCCGCGAACCCCATTCACGCTTATCTATCGTGTAATGCCCACTCAGATAGAAATCCTGCGTCTCTGGGATACCCGGCAGGGCGCGGATTACTGAAACCAGGAGTTTTAATTGGTGGCATGAGGTGGGCAGGGTAGGGGGCAAGCAACCGAACCTACTTTGTTGTTCGACCGCTAGCTGCTGCACAGAGGGCGGGAAGCGGACCTTCTCTGCATCTGCAAACCCATCCATGTATCGATGAGCGAGCGGACATTTAGACTGGCTCACGTTGCCGGTCGGTAATGATCGACGATCAGGACGGAAACGGACTTGGGGCAATGCGGCATGTCCGCTGCATCTGTCCCTAAGAAGCAGCCATTGAGCCGAACTGCAGTGAAAAGTGTTGTCAGCCCAGCCTTGAAGGTGAACCACGCAATCAGCATGCCGCCTTACATTGCCTCCAACGTGTGGGTGAGGCCGTTTCGGATGTGATCTTCCAACAGTATCTTGGCCGTGTCGGCGTCTCTGGCCAGTGCTGCATCAAACATGCCCTTGTGCTCCTTGACGGCCTCTTCGCCGCGATAGGTCAGCACGAGCATCTGATACCGCAGATACTTGTCGTAGATGATCGAGTGCAGAGACAAAAGGTTTTTGGAGTTGCAGGCCGCGATCATCGCCTGGTGAAACTCCCAATCATATCTTTTCCAAGTCTCTTTTTCGGATTCATCTCCTCTGAGAAGCTGCTGTTCCATCAGGTGCAGTTTGTGGTGTGCGGCAACGAGGTTGCCTTCCCAATCCGTGTCGCCATTCGCAATGGACAATTCCAACGCGTGGCATTCCAACAGGACCCGTAGCTCTGAAATCTCGGTCAGGTCTTCTCGTGAAACTGGCGTGACCAGGAAACCCCGTTGCTCGGGAGCTTCGACAAATCCGTCGCTGGCGAGCCTGTTCAGCGTTTCACGAAGTGTCGAAAGGCTTGCCGAGTAGCGTTCCTTCAAGGCGTCCAGCTTCAGTTTGGAGCCGGGTTGCAACTCTCCGAAGATGATGTCCCGCTTGATGCGCTGATAGGTGCTTGCACCGATCGTAGACGGCTGTTTCGCCATGCGTTTCACCCGATATTATCAGTTTCCTCGTTCAATTAGCATTTTTCAGAGACATCAGCAATCCAAACTGATGTATGGTAAAAATAAAAATATCATACATTATTGCGGAATCGCGAAAACCCCAATACGGTCGTGGCCAAGTTGGGCAAAGCAGCTCGATCGCAATCATCGGTTTCGGGATTTTCCGGACCCTCCGGAAGGAAGCAAAGTGTCTAAGAACTTTCGCATTGCCATTGTCGGCATTGGCCTTGTTGGACGCCGCCACGCAGACGCTATACGAGCGTTGCGCCATGTTGATCTCGTCGCGGTGGTCGACCCCAGCGATGAAGGCCGTGCTTACGCCGTTGAGCATGCGGTTGCATGTTACGAAACCCTCGAGGAAATGTTTGCAAATCAGACGCCAGACGGAGCTGTTCTGGCGACCCCGACCACGCTTCATGTTGAACAAGGCCTCAAGTGTGTTCGACATGGTTGTCCCGTTCTTGTCGAAAAACCGATCGCCGTAGAAGCCACTGCTGCACTCGAGCTTGTTCAAGCAGCGGAGAAGGCCAATGTGCCACTGATGGTCGGACATCATCGTCGACACAATCCTCTGATCCGGTCGGCTAAGGAAGCCATTGTCGATGGGAAGATTGGAGATGTGCGCGCTGTCCATGCGAATTGCTGGTTCTATAAGCCAGACGAGTATTTTGATGCTGCGCCCTGGAGAAAGAAACCCGGTGCAGGGCCCATCTCGGTCAATCTTGTCCACGATGTGGATCTGCTGCGTTACCTGGCCGGAGAAGTCATGACCGTACAGGCTCAGTCGGCTGCATCGCAGCGGGGTTACGAAAACGAAGATGTTGCCGGTGCTCTTCTGACGTTCGAAAGCGGGGCGATAGGGACCATAAGTGTGTCCGACAGCATCGTCGCCCCGTGGAGCTGGGAGATGACGTCTCAGGAATATCCAATCTATCCGTCGACCACTGAGAGTAGCTACATGATCGGTGGCTCACATGGGTCGTTGTCCGTTCCCGATCTTCGACTGTGGAGTTACCAGAGCGAGCAAAGGGATTGGTGGACGCCAATCTCATCAACCGCGCTGAAGAAGGGTGCATCCGACCCCCTGGTCAATCAACTCAGGCACTTTGTTGAAGTCGCTCGGCGCGAAGCAGATCCGATTGTGTCTGGATGGGAAGGTTTTAGAACGCTTCAAGTTATTGAAGCTATTCAGAATTCCTGCAGAACTGGCGAGACTGTCAGGGTAAGAAACCTTCGGGAAACGCAACAACAGAAATTGCAGGTAATGAAAAATATCTGATATTTTGTAAAAAATCTTGCAAAATGTCCAAAATAGGTCAAAACTCAGAATCGGAAAAATGCATCATGATGTCTCAGGGAGGAGCAAAGTGATTACCAAACTTACCCGCCGGGCTGCTGTATCAGCCCTGGTCGCAACCGGTGTTCTGTTTAGCGCAACAAGTGGTGCGCTGGCGCAAGACAAAGTGCAACTTCGCCTCGCAACATCAGGATCGGAGACCGATCAGCGCTCGGTCGCCATGGCCGAGGTTTTCGCACCCATGGTCGCTGATTTTGCAAGCTACGAGCCCAGCTATAACGGAACCATCTTCGCTCAAGGCACCGAATTGGACGCCATCAGTCGGGGTAACCTGGAAATGTCGATCACCTCGGCGCAGGAACTGGCACAGTTCTTCCCAGAGTTTTCGATCTTTACCGCAGGCTATGTCCACCAGGACGCCGCGCATCAGGTGGCTGTCTTCAACGATCCCCTGATGGATGCCTTCAAGCAAAAGGCCGAAGAAGAACTGGGCGTCAAACTGCTGTCGGTCATGTATCTGGGCCGTCGTCAGGTGAACCTGCGCCAACCCAAGGATGAACTGACCGTCAGCACTCCGGCTGATCTGGAGGGTGTGAACCTGCGGATGCCGGGTACAGATGCGTGGCAGTTCCTTGGCAAAGCGTTGGGTGCCGCCCCGACACCAATGGCGTTCTCAGAGGTTTATACAGCTTTGTCGACCGGTGCCGTGGACGGTCAGGACAACCCGTTGCCGACCGTCGTTGACGCCAAGTTCTACGAAGTGACCAATCAGATCGTCCTGACATCGCACTTGGTCGACTTGAACTATATCGCAATCGGCAAAGAAGTTTGGGATGGATTGACACCCGAGCAGCAGGCCAAGGTTCAGGAAGCTGCGGATGCAGCGGCTGAATCCGGTCGCCAGAAACAGCTTCAGAAAGAAGAGGACCTTGTCAGCTTCCTGAAAGAGCAGGGGATGGAGATCTACGAACCCGATCTGGCAGCGTTCCGCGATCAGGTACAGTCTATGTATCTGGACAGCGAGTTCGCTGGCTCATGGCCCGAAGGCGTTCTGGATCAGATCAACGCTCTGGGCAACTGAGCCCAGAAAGACAAGGGAGGGAGAACCATAATGAAAGCCTTTATGAAGGGGTTCTCCCGACTGACCGAAGCGATTGCCGGCGGGATGCTGGCGGCAATCTTCCTGATCTTCCTATTGCAAATACTCTTGCGCTACTTCTTTACCCCCGCCGGATGGACGCTTGAACTCATCGGCATTCTGTGGGTCTGGGTGATCTTCTTCAGTTGCGCTTTCATAGTGCGAGAACGGGATCACGTGAAGTTCGACATCATCTACCTTTCGGTGCCGATGCGCGTGCGTCAGGTCTTTGCGATGCTGGCGGCCGCGGCGATTGTGGTCGGGATGCTCTACAGTTTCCTGCCGACGTGGGACTACATCGACTGGATGAAAATCCGCAAAACCTCGACTGTGCGCAATCCGTTCTCGGGTGAGAAGATACCGCTGCGCACAGTATTCTCGATTTACGCGGTATTCATGCTGGTCGTCGCAGCGCGCTACGCGTGGCTATTCTTCGACGTCATGCGCAATGGCCCCCCAAAGACAGAGTTGGAACTGGTTGTTGGATACAACGTGGTTGACGACCATCCCCGTGTCGACGTCGAAGAGGACGAGGAAGTTAAGAAATGAGTTTTGAACTTCTTTCCTGCCTGCTCGCTCTCTTTCTTCTGGCAGGCATCGGGACACCTATCGGCTATTCCATCCTCTTGGCCTCATTGGTGTACCTGGGCACGGCCGGACTGGACGTCGCCCTCGCGGGTGAGAAGATCCTGCAAGGCTTTTACAAAAGCACGATCCTGCTTGCCGTGCCGTTGTTCATCGTCGCCGCGAATATAATGAACGCTGGTTCGATCACGGACCGTCTGCTGAACTTCTGCGTAGCCGCTGTCGGTCGTTTCAAGGGCGGCCTTGGGCACGTAAACGTGGTAGCGTCTCTGATCTTTTCCGGTATGTCCGGCTCGGCTGTCGCGGATGCCGCGGGGATCGGCAAGATCATCATTGAGATGATGACCAAGGATGGCCGCTATAGCCGAGGTTATGCTGCTGCTATTACCGCGGCGTCGGCGACGATTGGCCCGATCATTCCGCCCTCGATCCCGATGGTTTTGTACGCGCTCGTTTCCAAGGCCTCCATCGGGTCGCTGTTCCTGGCCGGTATTCTGCCGGGACTGATCATGGGCGTCGTCCTAATGGCGATGAACTACTATCTGGCCGGCAAGCGGAACTTTGCATTGGAAGAACCTGTTCCGCTGCGCGAGTTGCCGGCTAAAACCGCCAACGCGTTCCCAGCACTGCTGATGCCCGCAATCCTGCTGTACGGCATATATGGCGGCGTCACCACTCCGACCGAGGCCGCCGCAGTAGCTGCATTCTACGCTTTGCTACTGGCAGCGTTGTTCTACCGCGCGCTGACCTTCCGTGGCCTTTATCAAGTGTTCGTCGACAGCGCGCGCTCCTCCGCCGCCGTCGGGGTTGTCATTGGCGGCGCGTTCATTCTGAACTTCATCGTCATTCAGGAGCAAATTCCTCAGTCGATCTCGGCACTGCTGGAGGGTTCGGATGTCAGCCCGATTGTGTTCCTGATCCTGGTTAACCTGCTGATCCTCGCGCTGGGTTGCGTGTTGGACGCGACAACGATCATTCTTGTGATCGTGCCCCTGTTCATTCCAACCTGCGAAGCGCTTGGGATTGATCTGGTGCATTTCGGAGTGCTGGTCGTCGTGAACTCGATGATCGGTCTGATCACGCCTCCCTATGGCATTCTACTCTTTGTGATCAACGCCGTGACGGACATTCCGCTGCGCGAAATCATCTCGGAAATCTGGGCCTTCCTCGCGGTTCTCATCTTCGCCCTCGTTGTCATGATGCTGATGCCTGATCTGGTCCTGTGGTTGCCGCGTATGTTTGGATATCAGGGATAATGTGCCTCTCGGTTTCGACAACGTCGATCCCCGGTGATCTGGCCGAAAAACTAAGTGCTATCGCTGAAGCGGGGTTCGGAGGTGTCGAATTACACGAACCGGATTTGACCGCTTTTGATGGGCCGCCATCGCAAATTCGGAACATTGCATCAGATCTCGGCCTTAAGATTTGCCTGCTGCAACCCTTCCATAACCTTGAAGGCCAGTCCGGCGGTGGACGGGAGCGCGCCTTTGATCGGCTTAAGCGCAAACTCGACCTGATGAGCGAGTTGGGAACGGAATTGCTGCTCATCGGGTCCGCTTTCGAGGTTGATGCCGCTGCCACCGAAGAACAGGTAATCGCAGACCTTGGCGAGGCGGCTGAGATCGCGAAAGAGATGGGGTTGCGTCTGGCCTATATGGGCTTGCCATGGTCGGATCTCATTCACTCGGATGAACAGGCGTTAGGCGTCGTTGAAGCCATCGACAGCCCTCATCTGGGGTTGACTTTGAACTCATTCTTCTCGCTCGCTGACGGGTCCAAGCCCGCCCGCCTTCGGGACATTCCCGGAGAGCGGTTGTTCCATGTGCAACTGTCCGATGCACCCCGGCTTGAGATGGATATCCGCAGGCTCAAGCGGCACTTCGGGCTTCTGCCCGGTCTTGGATCGCTGAACCTTGCGGGCTTTGTGCGGGTGTTGTCGCGCGCCGGATACAAGGGGCCTTGGTCCATTGCGCGCGTCAACGAAGCAGCTCCGCAACCCGGTGGCCGATCACTGGCCCGAGACAGCTACAGGTCGCTGGTGAACCTCCTGGATGAGGTATCCCGGACCGAGCCGGGAACCGATTTCGGCATCCCGGACCTGCCGGAACGCGTCTATGCGTCAGGCTTCGAATTCGTCGAATTTACAGCCGACGAAACAAGCGGTGCGCAGCTGGCAGATATGCTGTCAGCAATGTGTTTTCGAATGGAGCGAAAACACGTAACCAAGTCCGTCGAGCTATGGCGGCAGGGCGCGATAAACATCGTCGTGAATACCGAAAAGGAAGGATTTGCCCATTCGGCGTTCCTGGGCCACGGCCCCTCCGTTTGTGATATGGGGTTGCGTGTCAAAGATGCGGATCAGACGGTTCAGCGAGCGACCGCGTTGGGCGCGCCGAATTTCTCACAACCGGTGGGAACAGGGGAACTGGATATCCCGGCCATTCGGGGCGTTGGTGGCAACGTCGTTCATTTCATCGATGAGAAATCCGATCTGCATCGGGTTTGGGACATCGAGTTCGAGCCAGTCGCCAACACCAAAGCGATCCAGCCTGCCGGTCTGCGCCGCATCGACCATCTGGCACAGACGATGCGCAACGATGAGATGCAAAGCTGGCTGCTCTATTACATTTCGACTTTTGAGATGGCAAAATCCCCGATCGTGAACGTTGCCGACCCGTCGGGTGTTGTGCAAAGCCAAGCCATCGAAAGCCCCGAAGGCGAAGTGCGTTTAAACCTGAATGGTGCAGTTGGGCGTCGAACACTGGCGGCTTCATTCCTTGAAGACGGTTTTGGTGCCGGTGTTCAGCACATCGCCTTCCAGTCGGACGACATATTTGAAACCTCAGCCCAATTGCGGAAGTCCGGTTTTCCCAGCCTGTCCATCCCAGAAAACTTCTACGCTGATCTGCAAGCGACATTCGGGTTAAGTGAAGACCTGATCGCCCAAATGCGCAGGGATAACATACTCTACGATCAGGCGGCGGGTGCCGAGTACTTTCAGATCTACAGTCGCCCTATCTTTAACGGCTTTTTCTTTGAAATTGTCGAGCGACGAACTGCTTACGCCGGCTATGGCGCGCGTAACGCTGCGTTTCGATTAGCGGCGCAAACGCGACACCACGTGGCGGAAGGAACAACCTAATATGAAGGCCGCACTAATCGGACAAGGGATTTCTGGCTCCATGACGCCTGAGATGCACGAGGCGGAGGGCCGGGCGCAGGGTATCGATCTGAGCTACGGTAGGATCGACACGGCAAAAGAGCCATTTCGTGGAATGTCGGTCGCTGATTTACTGCATTATTCCGTTGAATTAGGCTGTGCGGCGGTCAACGTGACACACCCCTACAAAGCGTCGGTCATTGATCATCTCGATGAGCTTTCCAAGACTGCTGAGGAGCTTCAAGCTGTCAACGCGGTGGTTTTTTGTGACGACCGAATGGTTGGCCACAACACCGATTACATAGGTTTCCACAGTGCCTTCGGAGATTTTTTGGGATCATCGAAGACTGAAACGGTTCTCATGTTTGGTGCTGGTGGCGCGGGCAGTGCAGTCTCTTTGGCTTTGCTTGATTCAGGTGTTCGAGATCTGGAGATCATCGATCCTGACTTCCACCGAGCGCAGGCGCTGGTCAGTCGACTAAAGGTCTTGCGCCCTTGTGCGAAGCTTCAGGGTTCCCCCTCGATTTCGTTGGAACGGGTCAAATTTGTGGACGGAGTGGTCAATGCAACACCGCTCGGGATGGATAAGTACCCCGGGTCGGTAATTGATCCATCATTGTTGCGGCCGGATGCTTGGGTGGCAGATATAGTATATTTTCCGCTCGAGACACACCTTCTGAGCAGCGCCCGCACAACTGGGTTGAAAGTGATGAATGGTGCTGGAATGGCAGTTCATCAGGCTGCAGCGTCTTTTGAAATCTTCACCGGCTGCACCGCCTCAATCAGTCGTCTTCAAAACGTTTTCGATTCACTTTGTCAGCAGCGCATGCGCGAGTTTAGAGGTGCAACGGTATGACAAACGACGAGCAAGCTATCCGCCAATGGTGGCGTACCTCCATCATCGACATGAAACCTGGACAGATCTATTTTCGTGGCAACGCCATAGAGGACCTGATCGGAAACGTATCTTTCCCGCAGATGATCTGGCTGATGGTGCGGGGCAATCTGCCCAGCGACGCACAAGCGCGCCTGTTCGAGGCTGCCTTGGTCGCAGGCGTGGATCACGGTCCGCAGGCCCCCTCGATTGCGGCTGCGCGTATGGCCGCCACCTGCGGGGTAGGTCTCAATAATGCGATGGCGACTGCGGTGAACATGCTGGGCGACGTGCACGGCGGGGCAGGAGAGCAGTGCGCAGAGCTGTACTATGATATCGCAGTCCACATGGATGCGGGAGCTTCGCTGAATGACGCTGTTCGGGATGGCTTGGACAGCTGGCGCGAGACCTACGGCAAGATCGTATCGGGCTTTGGTCACAGGTTTCACAAGCCTGTCGATCCACGCGCACCACGATTGATGCAACTTGTTCGTGATGCGGCGGCAGAAGGCACAGTTTCTGGCCGGTTTGCCGATATCGGAGAAGAGGTTCAGGCCGAACTCGGCCGTCAACGAGGCGGTCGGCCAATTGCCATGAATATTGACGGCGCGACAGCTGTGATCTTCTGCGAACTTGGCTTTCCTGCGCCCTTGTCGCGGGGGCTGTTCTGCCTGTCCCGCTCGGTTGGGATACTTGCCCACGCTTGGGAGCAGATGAGCCAGGGGGGGCGGAACAAAGGGCCGATGCCTCCGAATTATTTACCCCTCTACGAAGACAGGAATGATGACACGTGAGACATCGAAATCCTTCCGGGTCGGCCTTATCGGCTGTGGTCGTATCAGCGATATCTATCTAAAAACACTATCCAAATTCTCAAACGTCGAGGTCGTAGCTTGCGCAAGCCTTGATCCTTCGGAAAGCCGCGCCAAAGCGGATCAATACGGTGTCGCCAAGACCTGCACGCCAGATGAAGTGTTTGACGATCCGACGATTGACTGCGTTCTGAATCTGACAATTCCGGCGGCGCATGCGGAAATCAGTTTGCGCGCGTTGGAGGCGGGCAAGCACGTCTATTCCGAAAAGCCGCTGGTCATGAACCGATCGGATGGTAAAGCGATCCTGCACATGGCCTCTGAAAAGGGGTTACTGGTCGGTTGCGCGCCCGACACATTTCTGGGCGGTCGCTGGCAGACCGTTCGGCGCTTGATTGATGAAGGTGCCATTGGCAAACCGACAGGGGTTTTTGCCCATGTCGGGACCCACGGGACGGAGCGCCACCATCCCAACCCGGATTTCTACTATCAGGCCGGTGGTGGGCCGTTGCTGGACCTTGGCCCATACTACCTGACCGCGATGATCTGCTGTCTTGGACCAATTGACCGGGTCGCTGGAATGGCACGGCGGACCTTTGAGCAGCGTATGATCGAAAACGGCCCGCGCAACGGGGAATGGATGGACGTCGAGGTCGACACGCACTCCCTAAGCCTGCTTCAGTTCTCTTCCGGCGCCATCGGGTCGATGACCATGAGCTTCGACGTCTGGGACAGCGAAACTCCGCGGTTCGAGATCTACGGTGAAAACGGCACCATCAGCATCCCTGACCCTGACCCGGTTCATGGTGCCAATATCTTTCAAGGGGATGTCTGGCTGAAAACGCGGGAGACCTCGCGCTGGTCTCATCAGCCCCGTCCAGCCGGTCGCGAAGACTGGCAGGTGGTCGAGAACAAACATGGGTTTAATGAAGACAGCCGTGGCCTCGGCCTGTTGGATCTTGCCCTGGCGGCACAAGAAGGACGCCAGCCCCGCGCAAGTGGCGCGCTGGCCTACCACGTTTTCGAGGTCATGGACGCGATCGAACGGGCCCCAAAATTCGGTGCCTACCAGACGATAGAAAGCCGTTGCGCGGCTCCGGAGCCTTTGCCGGTCGATTTCCTGAACGATGAGAGGAAGGAGCTGGTCCATGCCGATTGAGACACTCGACTTTGCCCAGCCATTCTTTCGCGTCCAGCACATAATTGACGAGCGCAGAATTTCTATCGAGGGTCGCGCCATCGTCCTTAACCTTGGGGGGCGAAATCTCTCTGTCGAGGATCAGACCATTGCACCGCTCTCCTCTGTGATCGTGCAAGACAGCACGCTTAGCGGCGTGGAACGTGCAGTCATTGTCCACGATTTCGACTCCCATGCCGATGACAATGTGCTGTTCGCATGGGTGAAAGATACGTGGCCTTCAGCCTTTGATGTTCGCCACGAAGAGCGCCTGCGCGGTGTCAGCCACTACATGTCGCCAAAGGTCTTCGTGGGTAACGTTGGACTGACCATGTACCATTCCGGTTCGGTCCCATTGAATGTCGGATTGCACAAGGATCATCCGTTCTGCCCGGTACCGGGGTTTCGCGAAGTGCATACGCAAATCGTAGGATTTGGCAAAATGCAGCAATGCCGCGAACGGGATGTTGAAACCCTTTACCTCGAAGAATTCATGGCCCCCGGCACGACGCACAAGCCGATGTATGACGCCGAAGGCAACTATCCCTGGCATCAATACGAGACGATTACCCCCAGTATCTTCATGGCGGTGGAAATGCTGCCGGAAGGCGTACGGGTCCCGGAAATGGAGATTCAGAATGGCTGAGAGACTTTTCCCCGAAGACCTGAACTTTGACGGCCCTTTCCCCCGCCTGTCTCGCCGTTTGCGGCTGGGCGTTGTTGGCGGCGGACGTATCTCTGTCACGCAGGCAACGGCTGCGCGGATGACCGACCGGTGGGAGGTCACCGCAGGCGCGCTCAGTTCAGATGCCGCGCGCAGCAAGGCGCGCGGAGCTGAGTGGTTCTTGCCAGCAGACAGGTGCTATGCGTCCTTCGACGAGATGGCAAAGGTCGAGGCGGCGCGCCCGGATGGCGTAGATGCCGTCATGATCACTACCCCGAACCACGTTCATTTTGAAGCGGCCAAAGCGTTTCTGGAGGCGGGTATTGACGTGCTGTGCGACAAGCCCCTGACCAACGAAGTCGACGAGGCCGAGGGGCTTGAGGACATTACTGCGCGCACGGGACACATCTTTGCTGTCGGCTATGCGATGTCGTGTTTTCCAGTAATCCGTCAGGCCAAACAAATCGTGGCCGATGGAGGCATCGGAAAAATCAACCAAATCCATGTCGAGTTCATGCAAGATTGGATGACGCCCGATGATGTGGCCGATGCGCCCCATGTCAAATGGCGGCTGGACCCAAAGATTTCTGGCCCGACCAGTTGTGTCGGCGATATCGGCACCCATGCCGCGCATCTCGCCAGTTTTGTCTCGGGCCTGCCGATGACCGACCTGAGGGCCGAATTCCATGTCTGCGGCGCGCCAAAGCCTTTGGAAGACACGGTATTCATGTTCACCCGCTATCAAAACGAGGTTCCGGGCACCCTGATGGCAACGCGCCTTGCCCCCGGAAACCGGGGCGGGTTGCGGTTGCGGGTCTACGGCAGCGAAGGGGGCTTGGAGTGGGATCTGGAGAACTCGGAACAGCTGAAGTTCAATCGGTTTGGTGAGCCGGATCGTATCATCAGCCGAGGTCACGGGCACGGCATCGGCCGCGGTGCGGAACGTCTGATCCGTACCGCGCGTGGCTTCCCCGAAGGGATAATCGAAGCCTGGGCCAACCTCTATACGGAATTTGCCATGGCCGTGGCCGCGCGTTGGGATGGCGTTACCGTTCCGGCCGATTGGCTTGCTTACCCCAGCGTCGAACAAGGCGCAGACGGTGTCCGATTCATTGATGCCTCTGTGCGTTCTCACCAGTCTGGAGGTGACTGGGTCACCATCTAATGCTCTGCCAGCATAAAGGTTAAACACGCCCGGGCCATTGCCCGGGCGTTTTCATTTCCTGCTCAGTATTAAAAGTTGATATTTTAAAAAATAACAGATATTTTTTATTACGTGTGATGAAAAAGAGATTCGCAGACACCCGGAGCTGTCATTCATGGCGAAACCCGAAGAGGCTGGCACACGCCCCTCTCTCTATTCCTTGGCGCATCTGACGCTGATTGGCTGTACGCCGCCCGAGCTGGTCTATATCGCCGCACGGGCCGGTTACGATGCCGTCAGCCCCCGATTCATTCCGATGCATGTGCCCGGTGAATTCACTCAATCCCCAATCGACAGGGCACAGGTGCAGGCCACCAAAACTGCTCTCTCTACCACTGGCTTGAAAGTCCTCGATGTCGAGCTTGCGCGCATTACCGAAGATGTCGATCCGCGCAGTTTTGAACCTTCTCTGGAGATCGGTGGGGAGTTGGGCGCCAAGCGTATGATCATGAGCGCATGGACCAACACCCGCGATGATCGTGACTTTTTGATCGACGTCTATTCCGAGACCTGCGAGTTGGCCGCGCCCTATGGGCTGACGGTCGATTTGGAATTCCCAAGCTTTTCCCGCCTGCGCACTCTGGATGAGGCGCTGGATATTGTCCGCGCCTCTGATCAGCCGAATGGCGGTATTCTGGTCGATACGCTTTACCTGCACCTCAGCCGTGTGGATTTGGGAGAGATTCTGCACGTCCCCTCGGAGTTGTTTCATTTCCTGCATATCTCTGATTGCCTGCCCGGCATCGCCGATACGCGCGAGGGCATGATCCAACTTGCCCGCGATGCAAGGTTGTACCCCGGCGAGGGCTGGATTGACTTCACCGGCATCATCGAACGGATGCCACCCGTCGACTATTCCATCGAACTGCCCAACCAAAGCCGCGTCGCCGAGTTGGGATATGAAGAACACGCGCGTCGCTGTCTCAGCCACGCCAAGCGAACATTCGGCGAGGCGCGGTCACAGCGTCGTATGCCTGATGCTGCAATTCCAAAACACCAAGAGGATCATCATGGGCAAAGAGCTCACTGAAAACGACCGACAACTCGCGGCCGATATGCTGGCACGCGCCCGCGCTGCCATGGCCGAGATCGAGGATTGGGATCAGGACAGGCTGGACCGCCTGTCTCAGGCCATTGCGTGGTACGCAGGAAACGAGAAAACCTTCACCCGCCTGGCCCAGCAGGGCGTGGACGAAAGCGGTATCGGAGATCGTGAAGGGCGCCCTGCGAAGCGATTCAAGATTCACATGGTTTTGCGCGATGTCTTGCGTACGCCTTCGACGGGGATCGTCGAAGTCGACGAAGAAAAGGGGCTGGTGAAATATGCCAAACCAGCCGGTGTGATCGCGTCTCTGATACCCATGACCAACCCGGCCATGACACCACCGGTGACCGGTGTCTCCGCCGCGAACGCCCGGAATGCGGTCATCTTCAGCCCGCATCCGCGAACCGCCCATACCACCTTTGAGATGGTCGAGGTCATGCGCGCAGCCTGCCGTGCTGCCGGTGCCCCCGAAGACCTATTCCAGTCGATCCGCAAACCATCGATCCCGTTAACACAGCACCTCATGGAGATTTGTGACCTGACTCTGGCAACGGGTGGCAAGCCGATGGTCAAAGCGGCCTACAGTTCAGGGCGCCCGGCCTATGGCGTTGGCGCGGGCAATTCGTCCATCGTCATCGATGAAACCGCCGATCTGGACATCGCCGCGCAGAACACACGCATTTCAAAAACCTCCGACTTTGGCTCGGGCTGCTCGGCCGACGGCAACATCATCATCCAGCGCTCAGTTTACGACGATATGGTCAAGGCACTTCAAGCCGAGGGCGGATACCTGTGTTCGGATAAAGAGAAGGCCATGCTCGAAGCGGCCATGTGGGATGAAAAGGGCAACCGTACGTTTCCGACCATCGCCTGTCCGCCGCAGCAAACGGCCAAGGTCGCTGGTTTCAGCATCCCCGAAGATCGAAAGTTTCTGATGGTTGAAAACCAGGGGCAAATCGGCCCGCAGCACAAGTTCTCCAAGGAAAAACTGACCACTCTGATGGCGCTTTATCACTTCGACACGTTCGATGACGCGCTGGCAACGGTCAGCCAGATCTACAACACCGGGGGCAAAGGCCATTCCTGCGGCATCTACAGCCACAATGACGATCACATCGACCGGTTGGCGCGTCTGGCTCCGGTCAGCCGCATGATGGTGCGACAGCCTCAATCCAAGGCCAATGCGGGTGCCTGGACCAATGGCATGCCAATGACCAGCAGCCTGGGCTGTGGCATCTGGGGCGGTAACATCACCAACGAAAACGTCACCATGAAACACATGATGAACTACACTTGGGTCAGCCGTCCGATCCCCGAGGATCGCCCCTCGGAGCCGGACCTGTTCGGTGAGTTCTACGGACAGGAGGTCGCGTGATGGACGGAGCGAAACTGGAAGGCAAAACCGTTGCCGAACATATCGTTGACTTTCTCGAACGCCGTGAGATCAAGCATGTATTTGGCCTTTGCGGGCACACGAACATCGCGGTTCTGGCTGCGCTGGCGGAAAGTCCCATCGATTTCGTCACAGTACGACACGAACAAATTGCCAGCCACGCGGCGGATGCATATGCCCGCGTGACGGGCAAGGCCTCGGTGGTGCTGTCCCATCTCTCCCCGGGGCTGACCAATTGCGCCACCGGGGTCGCCAACGCCGCACTCGACTGTATCCCGATGGTCGTGATCGCGGGTGACATTCCCACGCATTACTACGGTAAACATCCGCATCAGGAAGTGAACCTGCATGCAGACGCCGCCCAGTGGGAGATCTATCGACCCTTCGTAAAACGCGCCTGGCGGGTGGACCGGGCAGACCTGATGGCCGAAATTCTGGAAAAGGCGTTTCATCTCGCTGAAAGCGGCCAGCCCGGGCCGGTGCTGGTCAATGTGCCGATGGACATCTTCTCCGAGGTGATCCCCTCGGACAGCTTCGACCGTATCCGCGACAACACGCGCGCTCTCAAGAAACCGTCGATTGACGACGAGACAGCGGGAGAGATTGTCGAAGCGTTGGCTAAAGCCGAAAACCCAGTCGCTTATGTCGGGGGTGGTATTCTTCTGGCACAGGCCAGCGAGGAGTTGCGAGAATTTGCTGAACATATGGGCCTGCCAGTCGCGCATTCCCTGATGGGTAAAGGCGCGTTGCGAGACGACCATCCACTTGTGCTGGGAATGACCGGGTTTTGGGGCACCGAATTGGTCAACCAGTCCTGCTTGAATGCGGACTACATCTTTGCGGTGGGAACCCGGTTCAAAGAGGCCGATTGTTCCAGCTGGTATCCCGGCTATACGTTCAACATTCCCGGCTCGAAGGTCATCCATATCGACGTCGAACCGCAGGAAATCGGTCGGAACTATCCCACCGAGATCGGCGTCGTTGCTGACGCCAAGGCCGCTTTGCGCGTCCTCAACCGGGTCGCCCGAGAGATGTATCCGGACGGTTTCAAACGCCCCGCTCTGGAACAGAAGATCGCCGACTTCCGCACGGATTTCAAAGCGCACAACGTGGAAATGGCGACCTCAGCAGCCTTTCCGATGATGCCCGAACGAATTCTCGCAGATACCCGCAAGGCACTGCCCGAGGATGCCATCATCACCACGGACGTTGGGTGGAACAAGAACGGTGTCGGGCAACAGTTCGACATTTTGACGCCGGGTTCAATCCTGACCCCGGGCGGGTTCGCGACGATGGGTTTCGGTCCTCCGGGTGCGATCGGCGCGAAACTGGCGGCACCTGATCGTGTGGTGATCAGCCTTGTTGGCGATGGTGGTTTCGGCCAAAACCCGTCGATGCTGGCAACGGCCGTCGAACTCGATCTGGGCATTATCTGGCTGGTCATGAACAACAACGCCTTCGGAACCATAGCAGGTCTGCAAAAGGCGCATTACGGTCTGACCTATGGAACCACGTTCCCCGGATCAGCCGCCGCACCCGCAAACGGACCGGGCTATGCCGACATAGCGCGAGCCTACGGCGCGGAAGGGCATAGGCTCAGCGCTGCCGACGAACTGTTGCCCGCGCTGGAAGCGGCAATCGCCAGTGGCAAGCCAACCGTGCTCGATGTGCCAATGATCAACAACCCAACACCAACGACCGGACATTGGAACATTTTGGACATATACTCGCCGGACAAGGATGTTTCTCACGTCGCGACTTGACGAAACTGGGCGCGATTAGACGCGCCCAGTTTCTTGTGTCAATGCTCATCCGTGTTCGAGCAAATATCAACAGCTTCGTCGCCGCGCAGTCTTTGTTGTTGTGTGTCTGAACTTTTTTGTTGGTAAGTTACCTTCACCGAAGCACGTGAGATAATATCAAATTGCGATAACACTGAAGTGTGTGCGTTCTTAGCGTTCAAGTTTTAGCTCCCGCAGCGAATGGCAGGTTCGACGGGATGCGTCGCAGCATCACCAACAGGGAGCCAACGGCAGCTTAGGGCCGAAACTTACTCGACCAAATGATTGATTTGAGTGGCGCTGAGACTGCCGCTTTCGTGGGCGTATTTTCCTATATTGCGTATCATACCCAACAAGCGCCCATCTACGTCATGACGCGTCAAGCTTCATTTCCACAACTCAATGGGCAGGGCATGTCCCGCACATCAACGTCTGGGGTGGTTGTTGTGGGACAGACAGCCGCCATATTGGCGAGATCACCAAGCAAGTCGGTGAAGTTCGACGCCAGACAATAACAAGCTGAACGAGGGCTTAGCCCCGCGTTGCAGACATTGAGCGGAATTCTCCGACCGGCGGCACGAGCCCCAAAGCGGTCAATAGGATTGCTAATCTTGAACACCATCAATCAGGAGTAGTTAGAGAACCGAGACAGGCCGAACATTTTGCGATGTTCGGCAGGGGTCAGTCCTGTCTTTCGCTTGAACAACCTTCTAAACGACGGCGTATCGGCATAGCCGACTGCTTCTCCGACCTCCACCACGGAGCAGTCGGTAGTTTCAAGCAACTGACGGGCCTCTTCAATACGCAGCGCCAAAACGTAATCTTGCGGTGACTTACTCGTTGCTTTGCGAAAGCGTCGTGCAAACGTAGTAGGCGGCAAGCCGGAACGTTTAGCCATTTCTGCGACTGGGTTATCGATGGCGTAATTGTCAGAAATCCATAACTGAACCTGTGAGATAACGGCGTCAGCATGAGGTGCCGTAGTAATCATTGAACTGAACGGTGACTGGAGTTCTCCGCGGTTGGCCATAAGCCAGACTTTTGCTGCCCGCACCGCCCTTTGCGTGCCGCCGTAATGCGCGATCAGGAACGTAGCGAGTTCCTGCCACCCGGTTGTCCCACCCGACGTTACGGGTCCGCGAGACGCATCAGCAAAGCAAAGGCCGCGGTCGATGCGAAGCCGCACATTTGGGTAAAACCTTCGAAAAAGGCCTTCCCAAGCCCAGTGTGTGGTCGCGTCAACCCCATCCAGAATACCAATTTCCGCCAGATAGACCGCCCCTGTACAGGCTGACACGATACGCGTCTTGGCCAAGTCGCGCTTAGCAAGCCACGCTAAACAAGGATGTTGTTCGGGGTTGAGCCGGTCGTGCGGTGAAAGTGTCAGTCCAGGTACGACAATAATATCAGCGTCG
>NZ_JBXWSB010000091.1:0-19433 GCF_059613205.1 Ruegeria sp. BHSB064 | reverse complement strand
ATGTCCACGGCCTTTGGTCTGCTTGTTGCGCAATTAACCGACCGCATCCGCTGGGGTAACTTCGCCAAGTCCCTCATCTTCATGCCGATGGCGATTTCCTTTGTGGGTGCATCGGTGATTTGGAAACTGGTCTATGATGCGCGCCCGGCAGAACAGGACCAGATTGGCATCCTGAACGCGCTGTATATCTTCTTCGGGGGAACAGAGCCGCAAACCTGGCTGACGGTTCCGTTCTGGAACAGCTTCTTCCTGATGATCGTTTTGGTCTGGATCCAGACGGGTTTCGCAATGGTCATTCTATCCGCGGCTTTGCGGGGCATTCCTGAAGAAACCATTGAAGCAGCCGTTTTGGACGGGGCAAACCCTTTCCAGATCTTCTTCAAAATCAAAGTGCCACAGATCAAAACCACAATCCTTGTTGTTTGGACGACGATCACAATCACCGTGCTCAAGGTCTTTGACATCGTTTTTGCCATGACTAACGGCCAGTGGGAAACACAGGTGCTGGCCAACTACATGTACGACAAGCTGTTTCGTGCCAATGACTGGGGCGTCGGGTCGGCTTCGGCGATGGTCATCATGTTGCTGGTTGCCCCGATCCTGGTCTGGAACGTGCGCAATGCCCGCAAGGAGATGGAGTAAACCATGAGCGATATTGCAGGAACCAAACCGGCGCTCAGATGGGTTGTGCACCTTTCGGTCATCTTTCTTGTAGTGCTTTGGGTCATTCCAACGTTGGGCCTGCTGGTCTCGTCCTTTCGGACAGCCGATCAGATTTCATCCAGCGGTTGGTGGCGGTCGTTGTTTCCGTCCGAGCAGAACCTGACGCTGCGCAGCGCTGCGCCTGAAACTCAAGTGCTTGAAAACGGCGTATACGTGATTGAAGGCCAATTGTTTGACGCGGGCGAGCAGGCAAAGATTTCGAGCTGGGGCATCAGTGCGCGCGAAGTCGATGCCTTTGCGCCCGGCCAAACGGCTGAACTACGCCGAGGTGGCACAATCACTGTGGACGCTGATGGTAATTACAGGATGGAAAACACCGAAGAGTTCTCTGGAAACCGCGGTGCGCGCATCTTTGTCACAGCCGAATTGCCGCCCGAATTTACCTTGGACAACTACCAGAAAGTTCTTTTGGATCAAAGCAGTACGGACAGCATGGCCAAGGCGTTCTTCAATACGCTAACCGTGACCATTCCGGCAACGATCATCCCGATTTTGGTTGCCGCCTTTGCAGCATATGCGTTGGCCTGGATGGATTTTCCCGGCCGCGCGTTGTTGATCGCAGCGGTTGTTGGACTGTTGGTGGTTCCGCTTCAACTGGCCCTGATCCCCTTGCTGAAATTTCACCTCAATATCGGAATCGGCAAAGGCTACTTAGGTGTCTGGCTGGCGCACACCGGGTTCGGGATGCCGCTGGCGATCTACCTGCTGCGCAATTACATGGCGGGGCTTCCGCGTGACCTGATCGAAAATGCCCGCGTCGACGGCGCCACCGAGTTCCAGATCTTTACCAAACTGATCCTGCCACTCAGTTTCCCTGCGCTGGCGTCTTTCGCGATCTTCCAGTTCCTTTGGACATGGAACGACCTTCTGGTCGCGAAGGTCTTCCTGATCGATGCGACCGGCCAGACAACCGTGATGACCAACCGCATCGTCGAGCTATTGGGCACGCGAGGTGGCAACTGGGAAATTCTTGCGACCGCCGCCTTTGTCTCGATCTTTGTGCCGCTGGTCGTTTTCTTCGCAATGCAAAAATACCTGGTCCGTGGCCTGTTGGCCGGATCTGTAAAATAGAGGCGTCTGATGAACGTGCAGAACAACCTTGAACACAGCAAAGCAACGAAACTGTCTTCGGATTGGTGGCGCGGAGGGGTGATTTACCAGATCTACCCACGCAGTTTTCAGGACAGCAACGGGGACGGGATCGGTGATCTGAAGGGCATCACCACGCGGCTGGACTATATCGCATCGCTGGGAGTCGATGCGATCTGGATCTCACCATTTTTCAAGTCGCCGATGAAGGATTTCGGCTACGATGTCAGCGATTATCGTGATGTCGATCCAATGTTCGGATCGCTGGATGATTTTAAAGAACTTCTGGATCAGGCCCATGCCAAAGGGTTGAAGATCATGATCGATCTGGTTCTGTCGCACACGTCGGACCAGCACCCTTGGTTCAGCGAAAGCCGTAGCAGCCGTGAAAACCCGAAATCCGACTGGTATGTGTGGGCGGACCCCAAACCGGATGGCACACCACCGAACAACTGGCTTTCGATCTTTGGCGGTTCAGCCTGGCAATGGGACTCTCGTCGCCTGCAATACTATCTGCACAATTTCCTGACATCGCAGCCGGATCTGAATTTCCATTGCACTGAAGTGCAAGATGCCTTGCTCGACGTCGCGCGGTTCTGGCTGGATCTGGGGGTCGATGGCTTCCGGTTGGACACCATCAACTTTTACTTCCACGACAAGAACCTGCGCGATAACCCGGCCTTACCGCTAGACCAGCGCAATGCCTCGATCGCACCTGCGGTCAATCCGTACAACCACCAGGACCATCTGTTCTCGAAAAGCCAACCCGAAAATATCGCATTCCTTGAACGGCTGCGCGCGCTGACAGACGAATACGTAGGACGCGCGTGTCTTGGCGAGGTCGGCGATGCACAGCGCGGGCTCGAAATCATGGGCGAATACACCTCGGGCGATAAGCGGATGCACATGTGCTATGCGTTTGAGTTCCTCGAGAAACGCGCGCTGACAGCCAGCTACACCAAGCATGTCTTTGATCAGTTGCAGGCTAAGGCAGGTGATGCATGGCCCTGTTGGGCATTTTCGAACCATGACGTGCAACGCCACGCCTCACGCTGGAATTTAGATGACGCCGCAGCCCGGCAGCACGCGGTTCTCATGATGTGCCTGCGCGGTTCGGCTTGTCTGTATCAGGGCGAAGAATTGGGTCTGCACGAAGCAGATGTGCCATTTGAAAAGCTGCAGGACCCCTATGGCATCGAGTTTTGGCCGGAATTCAAGGGCCGCGACGGGTGCCGCACGCCGATGGTTTGGCAATCACAGGACGAACAATCAGGGTTCAGCACAGCGGACCCGTGGTTGCCAGTCAGCGCCCACCAGGCGGAGCAAGCGGTGGACCGGGCTGAGGCGGACCCGCAGTCGATGCTGAACCATTATCGTCGCGCCATCGCGTTGCGTCATGCGCACCCGGCTTTGTCATCTGGACGTCTGTCCGAGATGAACGAAATAGGCCCGGTTCTGACTTTCCTGCGTGAGGATAGTTACCAGCAAGTTTTCTGTGCGTTCAACCTCGGATTAGACAGCGCAGAAGTGAAGGTGCCGGACGGTGATTGGCAGACTATCGGTCTGGAATTGGGTGGCATTGAAGGCGGAAGTTCAATCACTTTGGCGGCTTCACAATTCTGCCTGATGCATCGGAAGAAGGGGTAAGGCATGTCTGAACTCAACCTTACAGATGTCGCCAAATCTTATGGCCCGGTAGATGTCTTAAAAAACATAAACCTCGACATTGAGCAGGGCGAATTGATCGTTTTTGTTGGTCCTTCCGGTTGCGGCAAATCCACTTTGCTGCGGATGATTGCCGGGTTGGAAAAGATTACCGGCGGCACATTGGAAATCGAAGGGCAGGTCATGAACGATGTCCCGCCCGCGCAACGTGGGATTGCGATGGTGTTTCAAAGCTACGCCCTGTATCCCCATATGACCGTGCGTGAGAACATGGCTTTTGCTTTGAAAATCGCCAAGATGCCTGCAGCCGAAATTGATGCAGCAGTCGAACGTGCAGCCCAAATCCTTCAGCTCGAACCCTTTCTTGATCGTCTGCCCAAAGCACTGTCCGGCGGTCAGCGACAGCGCGTTGCCATCGGGCGTGCGATTGTGCGCGATCCAAAAGTTTACCTGTTCGACGAACCGCTCTCAAATCTCGATGCGGCCCTTCGGGTGGCCACACGGATCGAAATCGCGCGCCTGAAAGAGGCTATGCCTGACAGCACCATGATCTACGTGACCCACGATCAGGTCGAGGCCATGACGCTGGCCAGTCGGATTGTGGTATTGGCCAACAAAGGTATCGCGCAGGTTGGTACGCCACTTGAGCTATACGAAACGCCCGACAACGAGTTTGTGGCCCAGTTCATCGGCTCACCGTCTATGAACCTTCTGCCCGGAACGATCACCGGGACGGGGACGACAACGACTGTGGAGCTTGCTTCGGGCGGTACCGCCGTTTCCGCGATCCCGACAGAAGACGGCGATCAGGGCAAACAGGTCAATATCGGGGTGCGCCCCGAAGATTTCGTGACGACAGACAGCACCGCGATCCTGACAGGGAAGGTCGATTTCACCGAAGCTTTGGGCGAGGTCACGTTGTTGTATTTCGAGAAAACCACAGATTCTGACGCGCCAATTGCCAAACTGCCCGGTGTTCATAGGAATATGCGCGGACAGACCGTTTCCGTCACTGCGGCCCCTGAAAAAGTGCATTTGTTTCATAACGGTGTATCGATGCGAAAGTGACGGCACTGGCAGTTCAACGCGACGCTTGACAACGTCGCGTCTCCTAATCCACCATAATTGAAACGTTTCAATGGTGGAAAATGAGGGTTTCAGCGCAGCTCTATACGGTACGGCAGTGCGGTGATCTGACAGATCAGCTGCGTCTGATTGCGGCTTGCGGCTTTAGTGATATCGAAACCACCGGGCTGCATGAACTACGCCCGAAGCAAATGGCGCGCATCATTCGTCAATCGGGCCTTGTTGTGCGGTCAGCGCATTTCGATTGGGAAGAGTTCGAAACACGCTTCGATGAGATTGTCGAAGTCATGGGGCTTCTGGACTGCCAGGTGGCCGTCATGCCTTGGCTGGCGCCCCAGGTGCGGCCCGACACTGCCCGGGGATGGATGGCAGTGTCGGGCCAGTTGTCTGAATGGGCGGACCAATTGGGCGACCACGGCATCCGTCTGGCCTATCACAACCACGATTTTGATCTGGTGGGAAACCCCGGTGAAACGCCTCTGGATCTAATACTTGCTAAAGGGAACGTCTATTGGCAGCCGGATATCGGCTGGCTGGAGGCTGCGGGTCTGGACCCCGCTGCAACAATCACACTCCACGCGGATCGAATCCTGTCGGTCCATGCAAAAGACATCGATCCGGACGGTGGGTCAGGCGACGAACGTTGGCGTAATCTGGGGGAGGGCATCGTGGACTGGGGGGCCACGTTAAACGCCCTCGCGGAAAGTAATTGTACCGATTTGTTTGTAGAACATGACGAAAGTTCAGATCACAAACGCACGCTGAACACAGGGCGGATGTTCCTGACCAAACAGCTGATCGGGGCCACCTGATGGCGCGGGCGACGATCAAATCCATTGCCAAGAAGACAGGCTATTCCGTTGGCACGGTCTCGAACGCATTGCGGGATGCCCCGTCAGTGAAACAAGAGACGCGGGAGGAGGTTCAAAAGGCCGCCGCCGCCTTAGGCTATCGCGTCAACCTTGATGGGCTCAAGCTGCGCACCAACAAATCCTATCGGATCGCGGTTTTGGTGAGCGTGTCGGAAGAGTCTGCCGAGGAATGGGAAGGCGTAGAATTTACCCGTATTTTGGCCGGAATATCTGGCGCGGTTCAGGGATCGCGCTATCAACTCAGTGTTTTCAGCATAAGCGAAAGCGACACTGAACTGGAGACCTTGCGCTCGATTGTGCAAGAGGGTTTGGCCGATGGCGTGATCTTCTCGGGCACCCGTGTGGATGACCCACGTATCGCGTACTTGCAGGCCAAGGGATTCCCCTTCGTCACATACGGTATGAGCGACAGTACCCGGCCGCATGCCTATGTGGACCTCGACAGTCAGGCGGCTGCCTTCGATGCGACCGCGCGACTGATCCACCTCGGTCATCGTCGGATCGCATTGATCAACCCACCTGATGATCTGATCTATGCGCAGCAACGCCTCAAGGGGTATGCAGATGCTTTGTCCGAGGGAGGGGTGGGTTTCGACCCGACACTCATAGAAACTGGCCCGACGACGGCAGAAACAGGCCAAATTGCGTTTGCTGCGCTTATGCAATTGCCGAGCCCCCCAAGCGCCATGATTTGCGCCAACGAGGCGATGACCCTTGGTGCCTTGTCAGCTGCAGCCAAAACAGGAGTGAAGGTAGGGCAGGACGTTGTGGTCATTTCAAACGATGACCTCAAACTCAGCCAGTACTTTGTGCCCCCGCCCAGCACCTATTACCTGCCTATTGGTGAAACGAGCCGCCTTTTAGGAGAGTTCATGCTGAAAGCCTTGGACGGAGCCGACCCGCCAGAGATTCAAAAAAAGATCAGGGCCAGATTGATCGAGCGGCAACCTGACACGCCTGCGTCACAAAATGCGCAAGTAACTTAGACCAACAAAGGAGAGACCAAACATGTTCAAACACTTAATTGCCGCGGCGACGCTTGCCGCGATGACGGCACCTGTAGCGTTTGCCGCTGATCTGGAAGGTCGCGTGCTCAAGATCGGGACTGACGCGACTTATCCGCCGATGGAGACCGTGGATGAAACAACCGGTGAGATTGTGGGCTTTGACGTTGACGTCATGAACGCCATTTGCGAGCGCGTGAACTGCGTTCCAAACTTCGTCAACACAGCATGGGATGGCATCTTTGCAGCTCTTCAGCAAGGCGAGTTCGATCTGGTGATCTCGGGCGTCTCAATCACGCCCGAGCGTGAAGAAACAATGGATTTCTCCGAGCCATACATCGTCGTCAGTCAGGCGATCCTGCTTCAGGTCGACAATGCGGACATGACGCTGGAAGATTTCAAGGCGGGTGGCCAGAAGCTTGCCGCACAAACCGGAACGACCAATGCGCAACTGGCCGAAGAACTGGTGGGCCGTGAGAATGTCAGCCTGTATGACAACTTCTCTGCCGCCATTCTGGCGCTGCAAAATGCAGATGTGCAGGGTGTGATCATCGACGGCACCTCTGCATCCGCATACGAGCAGGAGTTTGCCGGCGAACTGACCGTCGGGATAACCGGTCTGCAATCCGATCCGCTGGGTATCGTATTTCAGGAAGGCGACCCAACCGTTGATGCAATCAACACAGGTCTGGCCGCGATCAAAGAAGACGGCACCCTGGACAAGCTGATGGCCAAATACTGGGGCACAAACTGATCCACTGAACACCCTACAGCCCCGGCGGAGTTTTTCGCCGGGGCTTTGACTTAGCGGAGAACCCCATGTCGCGCCTGAGCTCAATCCGCCCGAGCAATCTTGTGTTGCTCGCTGCCGCGCCGTTCATTATTTACCTGTTTGCCACCTCATCCAAATATTTGCGATCACTGGTCGCCATCCTGGGGATCGGCAACAATGCGGGGCCGATCTTTGTCGGGTTTCTGCTGATCCTGACAACGGCGATCCTGGGTTACCTCTGCGCCCGCCACTCTCGTTTCCAGTTGCACGCGCCAGCCTGGTTGCGAGCCGCGGCAATAGCGGCATTTCCGGCTGCGGTCGGGCTTTCAATACTTGCCTTTGTTGCGCCTGAGATTCTTTTGCCCTTTGCCGAGTCAGTGTTTTTTCATGCACTTAACGAAAACACTTCAACTTTGATTGACCGATCCAGCCAGACCTGGGAGCTATTCCCGGAAGTGGTGGCTCAGGTCCAGACCGGCTTACAGATTTTGCTGGCGATTTACGCAGTTGTTGTGGCGCTCTGCTCTGTGTCGGGCCGTCTGGTCGACCCATTGCGCAGTTACGTGCAAATTGGGTTTGAGGTTCTGACCGGGGCCTCTTTGTTCTACCTGATGTTCATGGCACATTGGCAATTCGCCACCGGTGTTGCGATCACGTTCCGCGCGGCGATCTTTGCGTACATCTTCGCCGCTCTCCTTGGGCTTATCTGGGTTGGGCTGCAATCATTCAAACCCAAAGCGCGCACAACGATGGTCTATGGTGCGATAAGCTTGGGTCTTTTGGGCGTCTCGACCTTCTTCTTCATGCAGCCACAGGTGAACTATGTCCTTGTTGGCAGTACGGACGCCCGCATTGCCATTGTGCGCGGCACCCCTCAAGCGCAGGCCGACATCATCCGTTTCGGCGAATTCGAGGGCGGCGGAGAACAAAACTATCGCATTCGCAGCGCAACAGACGCAGCGGCGGCGCTTGAGCAAATCGAAACTGTTGACAGCGTCTCGGGGGCATTTGTCCCGGTTGAGGCGCACACTCAGGGCTACCCGGTACTCTGGCAAACCAGCTTTTTGCCAGACAAATTTCGCAATCCGGCGCTGGCTTTTGCAGTTTTTGGCTTTCTGCTTTTAACGCTGACCATAGGCGGTGCGCAGCATAAATTGCACCCGCTTGCTGTCGGGGCCGAGTTCTTTGTGGACACAATCCGGGGCATCCCGATGCTGGTGATTATTCTTTACATAGGTCTGCCACTGGCTGGCGCGGTAAAGGACGCCACCGGCGGTGGTATAGACATGACCAACATGACGCGCGGCATCATCGCCATCTCGGTGGGCTATTCCGCCTATATGGCCGAGATCTTCCGATCCGGAATCGAGGCAATCCCCAAAGGGCAGTTGGAAGCAGGCAGTTCTTTGGGACTATCCCGGTGGCAAACTGCACGGCTGATTGTCCTGCCGCAGGCATTGCGGATTGTTACACCGCCTTTGGGTAACGAATTCATTGCGATGATCAAGGACACCTCTCTGCTGTCGATCCTGTCGGTCCGGGACATGACCCAGAGAATGCGAGAGTTTCAGGCCGCCAGTTTCCTGCCATTTGCTCCGTTTAACACAGCAGCCATTCTTTATGTCGTGATTACATTAGGATGCGCCAGCTTCTTAAAGTGGATCGAGCGGCGCACCGCAAAGGACGACAGATGAGCAAGCTTGAACTGGGGGTTTGCTATTACCCCGAGCAATGGGACCGGTCCCAATGGCGCGACGATGCCCGGCGCATGGTCGAAATGGGGCTGGATTGGGTGCGGATCGCCGAATTCACCTGGGGTCTGATCGAACCCGCACGCGGGCAATTCCGTTGGGATTGGCTGGACGAGGTGATCGAAATTTTAGGAGACGCCGGTCTGAAGGTCATGATGTCGACCCCCACGGCGGCTCCGCCAAAGTGGATGATCGATGAGCACCCTGAAATTCTGCCAGTGGGGCCGGACGGTCGGGTCAGGGGATACGGCGCGCGCAGGCACTATTGCTTTTCCAGTGAGATCTATTTGTCCGAAGCAAATCGGATCGCAACCGAATACGCCCGCAGGTATGGAACAAACCCTCATGTCCACGCCTGGCAGATCGACAATGAATACAACGACCATGACACGGTGCTCAGCTATTCAGAAGCGGCACGCATCGGATTTCGGCGATGGCTGGAACAGCGATACGGCACAATCGACGCGTTGAATCAGACATGGGGAACGGTGTTTTGGGGATCGCTTTATTCGGCGTTTGAGCAAATCGAGCTGCCAATCGGCTTGGTCGCTGCACCGAATCCAACGCAAGCGTTGGACTTCATGCGTTATTCTTCCGACAGGGTACGTCTGTTCAACAAAGCGCAAGTCGACGTTCTGCGGAAATATGCTCCGGGCCGAGACATCACGCATAACTTCATGGCCGGCAGCTTCGAGTTCGATCACCATGCCGTCGCCGCCGATTTGGACGTTGTCGGATTCGACAGCTATCCGTTGGGGAACCTGATGGGTTCGACCTTGTCCGATGACGAAAAGCGACGTTACCTCAGAACAGGCGCACCCGATTATCAGGGTTTTCACTGCGATCTGTATCGCAGTCAGGGACGTGGCCGGATGTGGGTTCTGGAACAGCAGCCAGGGCCGGTAGACTGGGCCGCTAAGAATCCTGCTCCGGCTGAGGGTATGGTTCGGCTTTGGACTTGGGCGGCTTATGCGCATGGGGCACAAGCGGTTATGTTCTTTCGCTGGCGGCAAGCAAAATTCGCGCAGGAACAATACCATACCGCCTTGCTACGTTCAGATAACAGCCCGGATCAAGCCGCAACAGAATTGGCTCAGATCGTGAAGGATCGCAACGCGCTGCCCCCCGTGGAGCGGTGCAAAGCCCAAGTCGCGATACTGCTGGATTACAGCTCGATCTGGGCTGCAGACATCCTGCCACATGATGATGACTATCCGAATACACATATTTTTCGAGAGTGGTATGCGGGCTTGCGTCAACTTGGCGTAGACGTCGATTTCCTCGGGCCGGAAGATGATTTGGATGGCTATGCACTCATCCTTCTGCCGCAGAGCATGATTGTTGGCGTGGACTTAGCCGCCAAACTTTCAGATGCGGGTGCGAAACTGGTAATTGGGGCGCGGTCCGGAAGCAAAACGCCTTGCATGCATACCCCCGAAAACCTGGCACCCGGCGCTTTGGCCGCGCTGACCGGAGTTCGTGTGACCCGCGTCGAGTCGCTTCCCCATTTGGCGCAGGAGGCCGTACAACTGGCCGACGGTCAAAAGTTTGCTTTCTGTGGATGGCGCGAGATTATCGAGACAAAGGAACACGTTCTTGCGCGCTTTGACAGCGCCTATTGCGACGGAAGCCCCGCAATCGTTCGATCAGACCGGGCGATCTATTTGGCCATGGTGCCATGTGACAGGTTGCTTTTGTCCATTTTGAAGCAGGCAATAGAATGGGCTGGTGTAAGCAGTTTGGAATGCGATCCCAACATTCGTATTACCCGACGTGGTGATTTGCATTTCGCGTTCAACTTTGGTGACAGTCCGAAACACTTGCCCGTCGGAGGGCATCGCACATTTTTGATGGGCACTGACCCAGTAGGCGTTGGGGATATGACGGTTTGGCAAGAGGATGTGTCGGCCAAAAAATCAATTTAGACGTGTTCTTGTTAGGAACTGGACTTAAGATTTCTCAAAACTGTCACTTTTGGACTGCCGAACTGACACGGAAAGTCCTATAAACAAAAAATAAAAACAATACAGTCCATCAATGGGAGAATTCTTATGGCTGATAAATCGACTCTTTCCAGACGCTTGGTGCTTAAAGGCGCGGGCGCAGCTGCTTTGGCGGCCCCGCTTTACAGCAAGAGCGCGCTGGCGTCGTCAGGTGAGATTAACATTCTGATGTGGTCGGACTATCTTCCGCCCAGTTTCATCGAAGAGTTTCAAACCCTGACCGGCATCAAAGTCAACTACACCGGCATCGGTTCGAACGAAGAAATCATCAACAAGATGAAGGCCACCAAGGGCCAGGGCTTTGACATTGTCTCGCCCACCAACAACCGCTCGTTACAGTGGGAACCTTTGGAGCTGCTGCAACCCTTTGACATGAACAAGGTTCCGATTGATCTGGTAAACCCGGCCATGGCCAAGATCGGTACTGACGCTTGGAACTTCGGCGGATCAGGCGCGCACTGGCTGCCGCACATCTGGGGTACTGAAGGCATCGCATACCGCACCGACTTGTGGCTGCCGGAAGGTGATGCGCCGTCTTATGGCGATGTCTGGTCGGAAGAGAACGCAGGCAAGACCATGGGTCGCGCGCATTCGATGATGCTGGGTGCTGGTCTGTTCATGGAGCGTTCTGGCGAAATGGAGCCGGGTTCGGTCTGGGCGGCGTATGGTGACGAAGACACCATGCGCAAGGTCTGGGGTCAGATCACCGACTGGTGTATCGCGCGCAAAGATCGCATCAAGCTGATCTGGAACGACGCCGATACGCAGAAGAACGGTCTGCTGAACGAAGGTGTGATCGTTGGCCAAACATGGGACGGCCCGCCACTGGCGCTGAAGTCCGCCGGTGAGCCCGTGCACTACCAAGCGCCTGTCGAAGGTGCGATGGCTTGGGTCGACGGTATGTCGATTCCAACAGGTGCTGCGAATATCGATCAGATCTACGCGTTCATTGACTTCGCCTATCAGGCCAAGCCTGCTGGTGTGGCCATCGACAGCCACGGCTACAACTCGCCAGTGCTGGGTGCTGATCAGTATTCGGGCGACACCTACAAGAAGAACTTTGCCGAAGCCTACCCGGGCGACTCGCTTGCCAACCTCAACCCGTGGCCGGCCGAAGCACCTTGGTATGCTGAAACACGGACCGAGTTCGTCAACAAATTCAAAAGCGCATAACCGCTTAGAAAAATTGCCCTCCGCCAAAACGCGGGGGGCTACAATCTGCGCGCCGTCCCGGCGTGACGGAAAGCAATGCGGTGCGAGGACAGTGCGCACCTCAGGGAGATACCTAACATGAGTGCAGGGGTCGGCGTCGATCTGGAAAACCTGTGGATCCGTTTCGGTGACTTCGTCGCCGTACGGGACGCGAATGTGAACATCAACGGGGGCGATTTCTTCTCGTTTCTCGGCCCATCGGGCTGTGGCAAAACGACGATCCTGCGCGCCGTTTCAGGTTTTCTGGAGCCTAGTGAAGGCAAGGTACTGATCGGTGGCAATGACATGCGCGGCATTGGCCCAAACAAGCGACCCACAGCGTTGATCTTCCAGAACCTGGCGTTGTTCCCGCTGATGAAAGTGTGGGAAAACATTACCTTCTCGATGGAAATTAAAGGAGCCAGTGCAGCCGAACGTCGCAAGCGGGCCGATGAGCTTTTGGACATGATCGCGCTGCCGGGACAGGGCGATAAACTGCCCAGCGAACTGTCCGGCGGACAACGTCAGCGCGTGGCCATTGCCCGTGCGCTCTGCGCTGAGCCTGATGTGTTGCTTCTGGATGAACCTCTGTCGGCACTGGACCTGAAACTGCGTCAGCACATGCGGACCGAGCTGCGCGAAATCCAGCAGCGCGTGGGTATCACCTTCATCTATATCACCCACGATCAGGGTGAGGCGCTGACGATGTCAGACAACATCGCGGTCATGCGTGCAGGCGTGATCGATCAGATTGCGGATGGCAAAACCATCTACAACGATCCGAACACCGCATTTGCGGCCTCTTTTGTTGGTGAAAACAACGTGTTCCGTGGCAAAATTAAACAAGTCATGGGAAATGAAGCGCTGATTGCAACCAACCGATCTGGTGAACTGGTGGCGCGCATTTCAACAGCCAATCAGGGCAAGATGAAAGAAGGCGACGACGCAATGATGTTCGTGCGCCCCGAGGCTTTTGCCATCGCCCCCGATGGCGCGTCTGGCGACCATTTCGTCACCGCGCGGGTCAACCATGAAGAGTTCGAGGGCAACGTCTTTAACATCTTTACCGAAGGCGAAGGCGGGAAAGAGATCAAAGTCTCGATCCCGAACCACGGTCAGTCTTTCGAAGATCACACTGGTCAGAACATCACGCTGGAGTATGAGACGCAGAACGCCGTCATCGTGCCCGCGGGTGAGCTGGCTGCGGAATAAGGGGACGGATTAATGCCCCAGTTTCTAAAAGAATTCTTCAATCGCAATGGCACTGGCATGGGGTTGGCGATCTTGGGTCTGGTCCTGTTCTGGACCATCGGCCTGATTATCCTGCCGCAGCTGTCGATGCTGGACTTTTCGTTCCGTCCCAACCTTCCACCGCCCGAGATCGGCGGCCCCAAGGACGTGTATACGCTGGAGAACTATAAGTACCTGATCTATGGCCCGGAAGGTGGCAGTCAGGACTACAACACAGTCGATCTGAGGGTGTTCTTCCGCACGCTTGTTGCAGCGGTTTGTGTGACGATCTTCAACCTGATTATCTGTTATCCGATTGCCTATTATCTGGGGCAGTCGAAAGGCAGCCATATCCGCATTTTTGCGATCATGCTGATCATTCCCTACTGGATTAACGAGATCCTGCGCGCCTTTGCTCTGCGCATTATCTTTGGTGAAACCGGGGTGTTGAATACGCTGTTCATGGGGTTGGGTATCTGGGATACGCCGTTTGATTTTATCCGAAACGACATCGCGCTCTATGCCGGTCTGGGTTACGCCTATATCCTTCTGATGGTCTTCCCGATGTATAACGTCATAGAAAGTCTCGATAAAAACCAGATCGAGGCTGCCCGTGATCTGGGCGCGCCGTGGTGGCGGATTCACTGGCGCGTCGTCATCCCTTATGCGAAGCCGGGGATCAGTTCGGGCTGTACCATGGTATTCATGCTCAGTGCCGGTGCACTGGCCGCGCCTCAGATTCTGGGCGGACCGTCGTCGCTGTGGTTCACGCAGCTGATATATCAGCAGTTCAACGACAACAATGACTGGCCGCAGGGTGCTGCCTACGCCATCGTTCTGTTGGTGACTTGTATCCTGTTCGTGCTGGCAGTCATGCGCCTGTTCAAGGTGAACATGGGGGATATCGGGAAATGAACAATTCCTTCCTCCGCATAAGCATCTGGGCTTATCTGGCAATCTTCTTCCTGTATCTGCTGGGACCGCTTGTGATCATGTCGATCACCGCGTTCAACTCATCCGGTTTCCCAAGGATGAGCCCATGGGAATGCCTGACCTTCCAGTGGTTTGGTGAGTTGTTTCAGGACCAACGTATCCTAAACGGCATAAAGAACTCGGTGATTGTTGGCCTGGGAACAGTGATCCTGTCGGTAGCAATGGGACTGGCGGGCGCGTTGATGCTGACGCAGATCTGGCCCAAGCTGCGCGCGACCTACTACACGATCATTATTGCACCAATCCTGATTCCCGGCGTGGTTCTGGGTATCTCGACGCTGGTGTTCTGGGACCGGATCAATCGGATGCTGGGGCTGGGTGCGGATAGCTTCCTGTCGAACGGCATCTTCCTGACGGTGATCGGCCAGTCCACCTTTATCGCAAGCTATTGCATGCTGGTGTTAGTGGCGCGGTTGCAGCGCTACGATGTTGCCCTGACCGAAGCGGCATTGGACCTTGGGGCCAGCCACGCACAGGCTTTCCGCAAGATTCTGCTGCCGTTCATGCGCCCGGCGATTGCCTCGGCGGCGGTGCTGGCGTTCCTCGCCTCGTTCGAGAACTATAACACCACGACCTTCACGTTTGGTGAGTACCCGACCCTGACGATCGAGTTGGCTCAAAAGGTTCGCTATGGCATCACGCCTGCGATTTCCGCGTTGGCCTTTATCATCGTGGCGCTGACGGTCTTCTTCGCTTTGCTGAATGAAGCCAAGCTGAAGCGTCAGGAACTGGTTGCCGCAGCGCGCAAGAAGGCAACGGTTGAGGAACTGGCCGGTAAAATCAAACTGCCAAGTTTCTTTGCCGGTAACATGGCCGCGGTTCTGGTGGTTGTTTTTGCGATTGCAACGATTACGGTCGTCGGTACGGCAACTGCCTACGACCCTGGTCAGTGTATTGCCGACGTGCGCGAGCAGAAACAGCTGGAGGCTGAACAGCGCATTCAGGAACTGCGCAAGCAGCGTGAAGAACGTCGTAAGCAGCGCGAAGCCGAAGAAGCTGAACAGGGTGGGGCGCAATCCACGCCCAAGCCGTCAAACAACAGTGGCTTTGGAAACGTGTTTGCCCCCAACTCTCTGGGCGGAGACGACAGCGAAAGCGACGATGGTTCGTCCGAGGCTGACCCGGCCCCATCGAACAACAGCGGGTTTGGAAACGTCTTCGACCCCAACAGCCTGCAAAACGACTAGCATCGCAGGTTGATAGCCAAGGCATCCGCCCGGATCAGGATCAGCCCTGTCCGGGCGGATTGCGTTTCAGGATGGCGACATCGCAGCCTTGAACAGTTTGCCCCTTCCAGATCACCGGGCTTGCGTTGTAGTTGATAAGGAACACATGATCAGCTGTCTCACGCATCCGTAGGCCTTGTGGCATGGCTTGCACGCTCAGCCCTGTTTGCTTTGCTGCCATCGCAATGACCCGATCCCAAAGCTGTTCATCCGGAAACCCCGCCAGATACCAAACCCCGCTTTCCCCCTTGAGCGCGGCAGCCCCATCTTCGAAATTCAGTAAGTCGGTGGCTGAACCTGACAGTCGATCAACCCAATGCAGGGCTGCGCCACCCCCTTGAACGGGCCGCTCGACCGATGGGGGGAGTGTTTCGACCAGATCCACGTCACAGTCCAACGCACTCAATCCCGGGCGGCCGGTATCAGGAATTTGGAAATCGCGCGTTATGGCACCACTTCGGGGGCCAAGGATGGCGAGTTTACATGCCGATTGCAGGCGGCTCTCAAAATCCTGATCAAGTGTCGCCAGACCCGGCGCAAGGATCAGATCGTATTGTCCTGAGATGTCATGAGTAGATACGAAATCCACCGACATCCCCGCGCGGCGCAACGCGCGATAGGCCGAAAAGACTAATCGAAAGTAATCAAACCCGGTCCCCTGCGGCTGAGTGGCCCACGCCCAGTCCGACGCGTAATCGAACAAAATAGCCGCCTTGGCTTGCTCTTGCCGCACCTGACCCAATTCTGACAGCGCATCTGCGGTCTGACGTGCTTCGGTCAACGCAGGTGCTGGACGGTTGTTTGGCGTCAGCAAACCTGCGTGCATCTGCTCTTGCGCGAAGGGAGCTTGTCGCCAGCGGAAATAGCTCACCACTTCAGCGCCATGAGCAACAGCTTCCAACGACCAAAGACGCACCATTCCCGGCAAAGGGGCTGGGTTGAACGGCGCCCAATTCACAGGGCCGGGTTGCTGTTCCATCACCCACCAACGCCCACGCCCAACGGCCCGGTACAGGTCGTGATGAAACGCCTGCATATCCGGGTCGCCTTGTTGCAGAAAGGCAATCTTATGCGCATCGTCATCTTCCAGCCGATCCGACAAAAACCCAATTGGGTAGCTGTCCCAAGTGGCAATATCCAGATCTGCACCGACATCAAAATGATCGAAGTCGAGAACGCGGCCCATGTAATTGTGCAGTAGCGGGACGTCTGTTAGTTGCCGCAAGACGTCAACCTGAGCCTTGTTGAACGCCACAACCTGATCCGAGCTGAACCGCCGGAACGCCAAAACGTGTGCCGGGTTTGGCTCGGTCACGGTTTGATTGGGCAGGTCGACCTGATCGAAGCTGGCGTATTCCATCGACCAGAACACGTTGCCCCATGCGGTGTTGAGCGCCTCGATGGATCCGTATTGTTCCGCAAGCCAGTGTCGGAAAGCGTGCAGAGCAGGGGCACTGTAGCTGACCGTCGTTTCGTGACACCCATATTCGTTGTCGATCTGCCATGCGGCCACATGCGGATTGCGGCCATACCGCTCTCCCATGATGCGGGCAATGCGTGAGCATTCCTCGATATAACCTTGATGGCTAAAGCAATAATGCCGTCGCGACCCAAACTTGCGGGGATGCCCCTTTTTATCCACGGCAAGCATGTCGGGGTGTTTGTCGATCATCCAACGGGGCGGCGTTGCCGTTGGTGTGCCCAGCACGACCTTCAATCCGGCGGAACCAAGCGTTTCGATCGCGCGGTCCAGCCAATCGAATTGCAGATTACCCGGCTGTGGTTCCATGCGGCTCCATGCAAACTCGCCGATCCGAACCCAGGTCAGGCCGGTCGTGATCATACGTGCGGCATCCTCCGCCCACATCGCCTCGGGCCAGTGTTCGGGATAGTAGCAAACGCCAAGTTCCGGCTTCATAATATGACCCTGTGTTCAGCCTGACCCCGCCCGACTTGTGGCGCAGCAAAGGTCATTCCGTTGTTTGGTTGTGCTTTGATTACATCGGGGCTCAAACCCTGACGTGCCGTGGTGCAGAATAGCGTGCTCAGATCACTGCCGCCAAAGGCCGGGCAGGATGTGTGCGCTGCGTCGAAAGAAACGGCACGCAGGAATTGTCCATCCGAAGTGTAACAAGCAACCCGGCTGGCACCCCATTGGGCAATCCAGATGTTGCCAGCGGCATCAACCACAGCTCCGTCCGGGTTCAGGCCCTCATCCCGAAGGTCCAGAAAGACCGAATGATCCGCTTCAGGCCACCCTGTTTCTGCATCCAACTTCCAACGCCGAACCTGGCCGGTCACAGTGTCGCAAAAATAGGCAACCGACCGATCCGGAGCAAAACAGATCGCGTTCGAGATTGTCACATCAGCTACCAGACGTCTCAGCTCGCCTTTCCAGAACCGATAGATCGATCCAGCCCCGGGTTCGGCTTCCTTCCCCATAGTTCCGATCCAGAATCCGCCCCATGGATCGGCCCGCCCGTCATTTGAGCGCGTAATAGGGTTGTCTGGCTCTAATGGCGTGATCAGGGTTTGGTCGGCAGTGTTCAGATCAAAACGCCAAAGCCCCGTTTCTGATGCCAGAAGCAGCGTGTCGCGGTCCACCCATCCTGCGGCCGAGACATGTTCGTCAAATGCCCAGCTATGTGGCCCTTGTTCGTCACGGGTCATCATACGTTTGCCGATGATGTCGAACCAAAACAATTGTTGCCGTTCGGGGTGCCACAAAGGGCCTTCGCCCAGTTCACAGGGGCGATCATCGAAAACAGTGCTCATCCCGCCGCCTTGTCATAGGCGGCAACGATCTGGTGGGCGCGATCAGCGATCTCGGTCACGTCCATCCCAGGTTTGTACAGCGCCGATCCGATCCCGAACCCATCCGCACCGGCCTTGATCCACTGATCGAAATTCTCAGGTCCCGCACCACCTACGGCAAAGACCAGCGCACCGTCAGGCAAAACCGGGCGTAATGCGGCCAATCCGGCAGGGCCTGCCATCACTCCGGGAAACAGCTTCAATCCTGTGGCTCCGGCCTTAAGGGCCCCGAATGCTTCGGTCGGGGTGTAGACACCCGGCCAGCTTTGCATCCCCAGCGCGACCGAGCGCCCAATGACGTCAGCATCGTAGTTTGGCGATACGATCAGTTTGCCCCCGGCAGCGGAAACAGCTTCGACCTGATCGACGGACAACACAGTGCCAGCGCCGATCAAGGCTTGATCGCCAAACGCATCGGCCAAAACTCCAATGCTTCTAAGCGGATGGGGTGAGTTGAGCGGCACTTCGATACGGTCAATCCCCGCGTCAAGAATGACGCGCCCAACAGCTTCAGCCTCTGTCGGGTTCAGCCCACGTAGAATTGCGATGATGGGTCGGCTCATGAATTCACCTTGTCTTTGGCAAGAGCAAGCCCTGCCAGTGTCGCCAAAGTGGCGTTTTCAGTTTCGACAAACGCGCCTTGTTGCTTCAGCGCAGTTGCATAGATCTGCGACACACCTTCAGCACCAATGACAGCCAGTTGCTGTCCCAGCCAATAGGGCCGGGTGGCAGCCAGCTCGGCACCGATCAGCAACCCCGAAAGCTGCGCGCGCGCGGTGCCTTTGTCCTGTCCTTGCAACAAGTCTGCGGCGCGTAGACCGAATAAGCGTGCTGCCAGTTGTTCGGGCTTAGACAGTGTCTCTGCAACGGCGTCAACAAAGGCGTCGTCATCCCAACCTTCGCACATCGAGTGCCGCAGAACCGATTGCCCGGAGAGCAAATCAAACAACTCTCCGGTCATGAATGTCCGGAAACTGACAACTTCACCCGCGCTGACCTGGACCCATTTTGTAT
>NZ_JBXWSB010000090.1:0-19995 GCF_059613205.1 Ruegeria sp. BHSB064 | reverse complement strand
GGAATACCTGCAAAACTGAGTGTTTTTCTTCGCACAAAAGTTACGTCGCTGTCCTGCCTTGGCTAGCCCGGCTATAACCAGAAAGAGACTATTGTTTGTCAACGCGGTCTCAAGTCAGGCCTTTTTTGCAAGGTTGTTTGGTACTTAGAGGAGTTTGTAGCCACCCCGGTCTGTATTCTGAACCAGACTGGATGGGAAGCTATTTTGCAAAGTGTGATTAATGACTGTTACCAATGACCTCAAATGGCCAGAAGAGTACAGCGAACTTTTGCCTCTGGTAACTTCTCGTTGGAAAATTTCGGGTGAGATTTATTTTCACCGACAGTTAAGCGCGGGAAAGTCAGGTGCTCTTGTATATATTATTGATATTTCGAGTGATGTCTTCAACGGTCAGGCTATTCTCAAGCTAGACAAATGCCCGGATCCACAGTGGAACGAAAAAACCGAGGTCCAACTTCATCGTGAAGCATTCGAAGCGGCCCCGGAGTTTGCGTCGAAGCATCTTGCCAGCATTGTTGGCTCAGTAGAGTATGAAAGCAAAATTGCTATTCTCTCGACTGTGGTTGCCAGAGGATTGGAGTATTCTGTTCCTTGGAACGCTTGCGGGTACGAACTAGCACTGGATGTGCTTCAAAGGCTTGCAAGAAGCCTGTTTGAAGACTGGAACGCGGATTACCAGATCGCGCAGGGAATGCATACGCCGCAGGATCTGCTTTCTAGTTGGCTCGGATACCGATTGGATCCCGAAGAGGGGCGTCTACACCAATTTTTGTCCAAGTCATGCAATCACGATCCCCTGGAACGCTGCTTTTCTTATGAGGGGCACTGGTACCCAAACCCGCTGGCATTCGCGCATAAACGTGACCTCCCTAGTCGATTGAACATTCGTGCTGCGGAAGGTCGGCTGCATGGCGACCTTCACGGCCAAAACGTTTTGGTGCGTTCGCACCAGCAAAGCGAACCGGATTATTACCTGATTGACCTCGCCATGTATCAGGACAAGCAGTTCCTGTTTTATGATCACGCATATTTCGAGCTGGCGTATCTTTTGGCGCGGCGCGGATATTGCCCGCCAGCACAATGGGATGCCATTCTTGACGATCTGGGGCTGTTTCATCCAAAACACCACACGTTGGGGCTTTGGCAAGATGACGTTGGTATTGCCGAATTTGTCAGAACCCTGAGAACCGAAGCCATGAATTGGGTCGAACGGCACGAGAGCCATCGCCTCAGCTTTATGGAAAGCCAATATCTATTAGCTCGTGTCGCCGCAGGATTGAATTTCACGAACAAGAGCATTGACCACGGTTTGCGAAGCCATGCTTTTTTGTATGCAGCGCATAACCTAAAGGATTATTTCACGCTCAACAATGTCGACTGGCCCAAAAACGGACCAGTTTTCGGGTTTGACGCCTCCACGCATCCCAAGTCGGATCCTCCTGCCGATCCCGATGCCACTTCACCCAGGACAGAACCGCCACTGGAGAAAGATCGGTTGCGCCGCCGTATGATGACCCAACTTCCGGCTCCGCAGAAACCGGTGATCGCGGTGTTGCCTCTCGAAAATCTGAATTCGCAAAGTGGCGTTGACACTTTCGTATCGGGTATCAACCAGGAACTCATAACCGAGTTGGCCAAAGTGGACTGGCTGGCGGTGGTCTCTCCGACTTCCACGAATTTCCTCGCACAATCGGCCCTCACAGTGGGGGAAGTCGCGCAGCGCGCCGGAGCGGACTACCTGGTTGAAGGCAGCGTACTTTATGACGACGAACGTGTTCGCATCAACGCGCATTTGGTGGACACGTCCACCGGGCATGATCTGTGGGCTGATCGGCTGGTCCGGAATATCGAGGATGTGTTTTCGTTACAGCAGGAAATCGCTTCGGCGGTCGTCGGACATATTGATTGGGAATTGAGATTTGACATGCGCGAACAAGCGCGGCTGAAACGAGGTGAGGTGAGTGTATGGGATCGGGTGCAGAAAGCGCTTTGGCATCTTTACAAGTTCACGAGCGAAGATACCGAGACGGCAGGCAACATACTGTCCCGAACAATAGATTTAACTCCAGACTACTCACTAGCGCATGCGGTTATGGTGAACACGCTTTTGCGAAAACTTCTCTTTCTTCAGGTGGAGGACCGGGCGGCAACCAAGGAGCGCGCCTTGCGCCATGCTGAACGCGCAGTGGCCCTGGATGATCAAAGCAGTTTTGCGCACGCGAGCCTTGCGAGGATCTACTCGGTGCTAAAGAAGCACGACGCCGCGAATGCCGAGGCCGAGCTTTCGGTCAAACTCAACCCGAGCTCGGCCAACGCGCAATTGGTACTGGGGATCGTGCGGCTTGCAAACGGTCAGCCCAAACTTGCGCTTCAGAGCATCGAGACAGCGATGCGATTTGGTACAGCCGGGCCGTATTACAAGGTTAAGTTGCTCGCCAAAGCTTTTTGTCTCTACATTCTGGAAGATGAGTTGGACCAGGCTGAAGCAAGTGCAAGGGCTGCTATGGAAGGCAGGTCGGTTGAACCGTTCGGCCACTATATTTTGGCGGCAATTCTGGCACGAAAATCGCGTGAAGGTGAAGCCCGGCGGATTATCGAGCTAGGCAATTCGATCCGCCCGCGGATGACAAAGGCCCGAATGAGATTGGCATTCGAAAACGTCGAGACCTCTGACCTCGACAAGTTCGTCGGAGATCTCGAAAGGGTTGGTCTGCCTGACTAATGCGTCGCGAGAACCTGAGTTCGAAGTAGTTGGCGACATCCGTCTCAATCTACCGGTCAGACACTCTGATCCCAATGGCGAGGAATGGGACAGACTATTGCAAAACATTGAACAGGGATCAAAGGAAGTTGTCGAAACACTGTACTTGCTTCGCCAAAGATCTATCGTGCGGTCTGACCAAGAAGAACTGTGGACATTTCGTAGGAACCTCTCCAAACCGCGCAAGCCAATTGGCAGCAAAGACGGATTTTTTATATATCGAGCATCAAAGCACGACTGCGACGCCTGCACATTGAAAGCAAATTGCGGTCCAAATCAGCCCGCCTGAAACGTTTTTCGTTCCGTCCACGAAGCGGCTCGCGACGTCGCCCGCGATATCCGCAAAACCGATGCGAACATGACCTCGTTCATTCAGAGAAGGAAGGTTGAGATGCTCTTCGCACATCTGAAACGATACATCGGGGTGCCGATGATGCGACTTCGAGGGCCCAAAGGCGCATATGAACAATTTCAAATCGCAGCAGCCGTCCTAAACCTTCGGAAACTCGCCAAGCTGGTGCGAGAACCTAGACCAACGAGATGAAGGAAGGGCGGCGGCCTATTGAGCCTACACCTGCACGCGCCTAAACGGCGACTTCGTCAACACTATCCGGACCACGCTGAAGTTTGCAGCCGCGATTGCTGCCAACGCAGCGTCAGTTCGCCTGTGCCAAGGGCCAGTTCTTCTCCGACGTCACTTGAAGAATTAACAAACTACTTCTCAGCTAACCAATATGCGATGCCCAACGCGAGTGCCAATCCGGCATATGCCGCTATATGGGCTGCGTCCATTGTCTTGTAATCGAAAGTTATCACTTTCCGAGCAACAGCCATAAGCCCGGTGGCAAGAACTAGCCTTACATGTATGACGTTGGAAGTCAGGTAGAGCGCCGCGTTTGTATAGACTTCGATTGCGATAAGGACTGACAATACAGCTCCCAGAACTATGAGCAGGTCTTCCCCATCGATGAGCAGCGTTGGTTTTTCAACAAGATGAATCCCAAAGGTTACGAATGCATCAAGTATCGTCCAACCAATGACCAAAACCATCAGTATGGAAAGGCCGCGGGTCATCTGCCGGACAACAACATTTGCAACTCGAATCACCGGGTCTTCGTGGTTGGGATCCAGCTCTACGTGAAGGTCATGGTCGTCGTTGGCCATATTTCGTTCCACTGCTCAATTGCTGAAGGATCTCACACTGATCCCCATTTTTGCTTTTAACATGATACTATATCATCAGGTGATAGTCAGTTTAGTTCTATTGAAGCGGGAGCACCCAATTTGAATGCGTTCACAAATGCGATTTCGACGTGCCTATCAAAGTACATAACCTTCAGCGGTCGCGCACGACGTCCGGAATATTGGTGGTTTTTCCTATTTGTTGTGCTCGGGAGCGTCGCTTTCTCTGTATTGGATAGTATCTTCTTTGGAAGTGAACCAGAAAGTGGAATTGCTGGCCAGCCCTTGTATAGCCTGTTCTCGATAGCGGTATTCTTTCCGTTGCTCGCGGCAGGTTGGCGACGCTTGCATGATACAGGTCGTCCCGGCTGGTACTTGTTTCTACCATTGGCAGTGTCATTGGTAATGTCCCTTGGATTGATGCTTGGTATTATGGCGTTTTCTGCGACTGGGACTGCGGGCGACGATCCAGAAGAGTTAGGGGCGGCTGTAGCTATCTTGGGACTAGGTGGGGTGGCGCTTGCAGTTATCGTACAGTTGATTTTGGCGATTTTAATGATTTTCTGGCTGAGCCGTCCAACACAGGAGGAAGAAAACCGCTATGGACCGATACCTTCAGAGCTATAAGTTGGGCTCGCTTCTGCGCCTCGCTACGACGAGCCCCAATTCGTAAGAAGAGCCTCGGAGTTGTCCTTGGTCCCATTTCGCCTTTCGCACGTGCAGCAGGTCCCATCTGCGCAAAGCGGACATCATTCACTCTTTTTTATTGACCATCTTCGCGACAAAACAATTCGTACAATACGCCGACGATAGCCGACACTCTGGCGTCAGAGACGCGGTAGTAGATGTTCTTCCCCTCCCGCCTCGTGGAGATCAATCCTTCGAGTCTAAGCCGCCCGAGCTGTTGTGACGCTGCCGCTTGTTTGAGCGACAGCTTTTCTTGGATTTCAGTTACGGATCGTTCGCCTGCCATTAGGTAGCAAAGAATTTTCAGCCGCCCCTCATGGGAAATGGCCTTAAGAAGATTCGAAGCGTCTAGCGCCTTACCTTCAAAACCTTCACTCAAACCATTGCTCCTTTTTTTCAACTACGAGTGAACGCTACGAGCCCAAAGCAATCGTTTCTGCGGATAGGGTGAACGGCAGATTTGGCGAAGAAGCGCCTCTGACCGCGTTGGATTGCGCAACTGCCCTACTTGGTTTCACAATCTTGAAAGTCCGAAGTGCGGCGAGAAAACTAACTTCAGCGAGCACTACGCAACGCCTTTCGGATGTAGATATTAGCAGAACGGAAATGTGATGGACCGGACGCCTCGGCAAACCGACCAAGGGTCCATTTGCCGGTCCATGGAACCGCGTGGCTGGTGTATAGCAAGCCGTCATCTTGTGCCTCGATAAAGCGACGCAGTTTGTCGCAAGCGGCACTGAATTCTGAGAGCAGTTCCACCCAAGGAGTTTTGTTGCCTCTCGCATACAGCGTAGCATTGTATTCCTTGAGTTGGTTCCATTTGTAGCCCTTAGCTGGCAAATGCACCTCGCGCTTCGCGACGCCGTCTTCGTACCACCTGTGGAACATCCCCATCCAATGGGTGCGATGCGCGATTACACCCTTTATTGTGACGTCGTCATCAGGGGCCGACAAAGTTGCATTTGTTTCGTCGACGCCATCGAGCGTATTGCGTAGCTTGGCCAAATCCTTATCGAACACGGCCAGCAAATCGATTTTGTTTGCTGCTGCTGGCATGACTCAACACTAGTCAAATCAAACGATAAATTTCTTGATCTGGCTCAACGAAACTGGTTTTTCCAACAAAGCCATTGCGACCATTCGCAGCCCTTAGCATGCGTAATTGGGCTGACCCTGATCAGAGGTCGAGCTCCCGATATGATCACAAGAGATCAGTGTACATGGGAGATTTCGAATGGAGTTTTTTGCGGGCTTGGACGTTTCGCTGCGGTCCTACGCGATCTGTGTTGTCGACGGCAAGGGCGCGGTTCTGCATGAGCGAGAGCTGCCTTGTGAGATTGAGGAGATAGCTGGATATCTGACTGCGCTTCGCTTTCCGATTGAGCTCGTTGGCTTTGAATCCGGTACGTTAAGCCAGCATCTCTACTACGGTTTGAAGGCAGAAGGGTTTGAAGTTGTCTGTATGGAAGCGCGTCAGGTGAGTGCCGCCCTATCAGCGATGCGTAACAAGACGGATCGGAACGATGCTCTTGGAATTGCCCAGATCCTGCGGACGGGTTGGTTCAGCCCCGTTCATATCAAGAGCCGAGAGGCGCACGGGGTTCGGGCGCTTCTGAGCACGCGGAAAGCCTTGCTGAGCAAGACCATTGATCTGGCCAACGAGGTGCGCGGTCTTTTGAAGATATTCGGTATCCGTCTGGCCAAAACGGTGCAGCACGGCAGCTTTGACGAAACGGTTCGGCCGATGGTCGAGATGGACGAGGTGTTGGCCCATGCCTTGCTGCCACTGCTCGACGTCCGATTGGCTCTTTATCAGCACTATCTGGAACTGGACCGACGGGTCAAACGTGCGGCCCGCCAGGATGAAGTGTGCATGCGCCTGATGACGGTCCCCGGTGTAGGCCCGATTACGGCATTGACCTTCAAGGCTGCCGTCGATGATCCCACGCGCTTCAAACGGTCTCGCACCGTGGCCGCACACTTTGGCTTGACGCCCCGAAGATACCAATCCGGTGAGCAAGATAATCCCGGTCGAATATCCAAAGCTGGGGATCGAGACGTGAGGGCAACTCTCTATGCTGCTGCCAACGCCTTGCTGATGCGAACCATGGCCGGATCGCAGAAAAAGTCATGGGGGATGCGATTGATGCGCACCAAGGGGCGTCGCCGTGCCGTCGTCGCTGTTGCACGCAAACTGGCCGTTCTGCTCCACCGCATGGCGAGCAATGTCAGGATCGACAACAAACTGGCATGTGCACCAGGCGTGATTGCCAATTGGTCTGCTGTAACGTCGATACCGTTGATGTTCATCCAGCGTGCTGCGGTCTCCCGGTCCTGCCGGCTCCCGATAATGGATTGGTAGCGAAGCAGAGGAACTAGGTTCGCAGCAACATGTATGAGGCCTTGTTCCATACGGGCCACCAGAGCCGGATCATCTGGCTCCGGGGGCATGTTCATGTTCGGGTCTTCTTCCAGCGCGCGACGTGGGTCTGCTTTTTCTGAAGTTTCTTCTGGGTTCCGGATAAACTGTCTGACATCAGCCCCAATGGGACAGTTTAGGTCGATTTGATAAGAGAGGGTTTCTGGCTCATCGTAACCGCCAAGGAGTGGAGATGAGAAAAAAAACCCGGAACCAAGCAGAGCCACGGTGAGAAGGTCGTAAAGGACATTCGCCGAGCGACCCGCAAACGATATTCCGCAGAAGAGAAGATCAGGATCGTGCTGGACGGCCTAAAAGGCGAGGACCTAGGTCGCTACATCTGCGGTGAGCGCCGCCTCTGAGCGGCCCAAACCAGACTTGTTTTCCCGAACCTACACTTTTAGTGACCGACCGAATCCGAAGCCCTGTTGCCACCTTTGATTACATCCAAGGCGTCGTGGTAGAAAGGCTGTTCACGAATGACATCCATGTAAGCGTTACCTAGTACCTGTCCGGAGGTAACGTCCATCGAATAGTGTACACCACCTATGACACGACCGTAACCAATTTCACGACCAAGCTCCTCGAGCTCATCTGAATGCTCCGGAAAAATGTCTGAAAGAACAGACGTATAAACTATTGCACGAATCGTGTGTCCACTCGGATATGACGTAACAGGGAAGGCTGCTGCGACCGGTTCAACGTCTTCATTGGCAACAAATGGGCGCGGGATGTTATAGTTCGCTTTGACAGCGTTATAGTCGTCGCGAACCTCATCGACAATCTGGTCCAGCGAAGGCTACAAGGGCAATGGCGGCAACAGTACTTTTGATCATAGCGTCAACCGTCCTAATGAGTTCAAAGTTACCTTTCTAAAGAAATCAAGCTTCGGCGATCATTGTGCCCCAGCTGGTAAAGCCGCGATTTTCATTACAGATGATTGTTTCCATCCCGGTCATGGGGTCGTTTCCAAAGTAGCATTGCGCAATTGCGCCGGTGCCGAGTATTGAAAGGGTCATGGCAACCAGACCCAAACCAGCAAAGTTCTTCATGGTACTCACTCCTCTTAAGTAAGTCTCATGTGGGAAACATCGTTGGCTGAAATGTTTTGCTTTGTTTAATTTTTCTTAAGCAAAAAGTATCAACTGAACTCCATAACTGCGTAGATAGTGTCAAAGAAGTTCGCTGATTGGATGACATGGTTGATCAACCCGACCTGTGTGGTTCAATTTGATTGTTAATGCTTGGCCGGTCCTTGATCCATCGCGACGGTTTCCAGGGCTGGTCGGCGATAGCGCAGAGCACTATTCGGTAATTTAGTGTTGTCGTGTAAGGTCGTGGGAGTGTGATAGCGTATGGGTTTTTTGATCGGAGTCTTTAGAAAGGTCCGCAGAAAACACGCCTGCCTTTTCTACGCGCCACTCCTGGTTTGCTTGTGCACGACAAATGTGTCTTCTCAAACTTCGGTGCCACAAGTCATGCTGACGGACAAGATCGTTCAACGCATTGAGACTCAACGATCTCAGGAATCCGCATTTGCTCAAAAGTTTGAAGCTCTGATTGCGCGCGCGAATGCTCAACTGCAATCGCCAACGATTGTAAGGTTGCTTCGAAGAGAAGAGGGCGAAATTCATCAGGCTTTTCGAGGTTTTGGCGAAAGGCCCGTAGAACGCCTAACGACTTTGGCTTTGGCCTGGCGTTTGACAGGTGACAACCGCTACGCCGAGCGTACCAAGACGGAACTTCTCCAACTCTCAGATCTAAAGACCTGGCATCCTGAGAACTTTCTTGGGCTCAGCCGTGTCGCTTTGGCAGTTTCACTTGGATACAGCTGGATCAGCGAAACTCTAACCCCACAAGATCACCAAGCCATTACGACCGCGCTGATCGAAAACGGTTTGAAAGAAGCAAACAAAATCTATGATCTAGATACTTTTTATTTCGAAAATGGCTGGGTCACACCGCAACGATGGATCTATCCGGAACGAGTCCCGAAAACTCTGCCCGATGGAACGGCAACAGCGGACATCACTTGGCCGGTTTCTTCATTCAACTGGAACGTTGTGTGCAATACCGGAATGATCGTCGCGGCACTGGTCACTTCAGAAGCCGAGCCAGAGTTGGCCAATCGAATTGTTAAACGGGCTCAGGTGTCCATTCGCAACGGGTTCGCAAAATTTGCCCCAGATGGAGCTTGGTCTGAAGGACCAATGTATGGCGCGTTGTCGGCCAGGGATGCCGCGATACTATTTGACTCGCTAAGTTCAGTGCTTGGCCATGACTTTGATCTGTCCAAATCAGTTGGTCTGGCGAGCTTTGGTAAATTTCTGATCCATGCGACAGGACCGACCGGGACCCTTTTCAACTTCGGAGATAGTGACACAAGTACCGATCCTGTCGCGCTCACGTGGTTGGCGTCGCACTTCAATCGTCCTAGCTACTACCCATCTTCACTCAATACTACGCCGTCTTCCCATCCGGCCTTGGAGTTGATTTGGCAAAGTGCCTCCGGGCAACAGCCGATGCCCGCGCGACAAACCGCCCATTGGTTCGGTGGGCTTGGACTAGTGACTATTCGGTCCGCTTGGAATGATCCGAACGCTACATTTTTTGGGTTCAAAGCTGGGCCACTTCGCAGCCACCACAATAATCTGGACGCTGGAACCTTTGTTCTGGAGGCAAACGGTGTACGGTGGGCAGTAGATCTGGGCATCGGAAACTATCAGCTGCCCGGATACTTTACCGATAAGCGCTTTGATTACTACCGGACTGCAACGATCGGGCAAAATACGTTAACCTTCGACACCGGCAATCAAATTGTAACAGGTCGCGCGCAAATTGAAGAGTTTGGCCAGTTTCCCGGATTCAGCTTTACGATCGCCGACCTTTCAGACGTTTACGGAAAACCCAAAGGCACAGTCATGCGTGGAATTGCGTTGATCGATGATACGACCGTACTCGTTCAGGATGAGGTAGACAGCCACTTGAATGGCCCGGTGGCTTGGACCATGCACACCGAAGCGCAGGTTTCGGTTAAAGGACCGAATGCGACCCTGACCCAAGAAGGCCAAGTACTACACGCACGAATTTTATCTCCTCCCAAAGCAGAGTTAGTACTACGTTCGGCAAATCCATGTGAGACACTCTACAATTCCGAATGCCACCAACAAAACCCCAACTTGGGCATCAGAAGGTTGATGATCGACTTGAACGTCGATGCCTTGAGCTCACCACAGACCATTGCCGTTGTTTTTGAGAGCAAAGAACAACCGACCTACACATCGACTGTCCCTTTGAGGCAGTGGAGTTTGACGGCCAGTCGCTCGGATAAAGAGGAAAGGCAGTAAATCTAGGCTGTGATCAGCCCCACTTGTGTGGTCCAATTTGATTGTTAGTGCATGACCGGCCTTTGGTCCATTTGAACGATGGTTTCCGGGGCCGGCGGTTTATATCCCAGAGCACTGTGCGGGCGTTTTGTGTTGTAGTGTTTCCTCCATTCTTCGATCAAACTTGCGAGCTACGCACTGATCGCCCTGATGGGAGCGACGATGCTGTGGCGCGCGTTCATGGCATTGTCCAAGTCGAAACATCATAGCCATCACCACCACCATGCACATGGGTGTGCCAGCTGCGCGGCGACCGAATCCCGCGCGAACCAAGGGGCTGGATGGCTCGCATTGGCGGTCGGAATCGTTCCCTGCACAGGTGCATTGATGGTCATGCTCTATGGTTTCGCGAACAATATGGTTGGCCCCGCCATCGCCATGGTCGTTGCAATTTCGGCAGGTATGGCGCTCGCGATGGCAGCTTTGGGGCTCGCGGCGATCTGGGGGCACAACTTGGCCGAGGCGAGATGGACGGCCAACACGGGTCAGGTGGCGGCATTTGCAAATGGCGCACGTTTTGTAGGCGCAACCGCAGTTCTTTTGATTGGCATTGCGCTCTTTATGTCCACGCTGACGGTCTGACCGAAAGCGTTGTGAAAATTGTCCAATCCTGCTTGCGGAAAACCAACCGACCTTTGAATGTAAGAGATGACGATAACTTTTATGTCAGCAAACGTTGCACCGATCTGAGGTGGCGGATACATGGATCGGCACTGAGACCGCCTTTTAACCGCTCGACAGGCTTTCCCGGTATTTGCTCGGAGATACACCTGTCCATTGATTAAATGCCCTACGAAAACTGCGGGAGTCTTTGTAACCAAGTGCCAATGCGATTTCTTCTACCGTTGCAGTCGTTTCGGACACCAGAAATCGGGCTTTGTTCTCTTTGAAACGTGATCGGATTTCGTGAAAGGATTTACCTTCTCGACGCAAAACACGCTGCAATGATCTTGGACTAATGGCGAGATGCCTCGCGACAGACTTTTCGGACATGTCACCGTTTTGCATGCCAATGCTAAGAATTTGCTTCACCGTCTCCTCAACCGTTTGTACCGGTGTAACCCCCATCAAGGCTGCAAGGTCGTCGACCGTGATGTTTTTCCCGAAGCTGGTTTCATTTGGATTAAGGGTCGGCAAATCCGCTATTGGAATAGCAATACAAGGCGGCCCATTTCGTGGACGAACAGGTGCACTAAACATGTTTTCCAGCACGTGTTTCTCTTCTTTTGACGGGTTCGGCAATTCCACCCAGTCAGGTGACCAGTTCGGCCCGAGAAAGTGTCGTGCGACTGTTCGGATGACAAACAACGCGCCTTCGTCGAGGTGTCTGTGCCCAATAACCGAAAGGCCGGACGAGTCCCGACCAACAATGACATGTGTGTCGGTCTGACGTAGCTCGATCAACGAACCAGGATGTGTGAGAACAAGAGCACGGCGACCACGCTCAAGAGCCATGCCCAAGTCGGGCGCTCCTAGTACATAGCTCGCATAGGCTCCGTACTCCGAATACTTGAAATCCCGCCCGAGCCTTGCTCCCAAGTGGTGATCACCGATCGCGCGCGCTACATTTTCAATCACGACGGCTTCCGTGGCGTAGGGCGCGAAACCAGACTTCATGTTCAAGACTGGTCGATCCAAACCAGCCGCGTTCAATGCGCCGGTGACCAACTCGCGCCCTGCGTAGCTGTCGAGCAATTCGACAACGTAAGCAAATTCTCTCAATGTGACCATAGTCAGACGCATTGTTGCATTTTGTCGGGAAATGTCCGGTGACACAACTGGTTAACAAAAGGCAAATTGACACTGGGGGAGCATGTCCGATCAGCCGTAATTTATGGCCAGCTCCAATGAGTTACTGGTTCAGGATCGATTGATGCAAAGACATAGCTTAAAATGCGCTTCCGTGATTGCCGCGACGCTGACCCTCGGCTTGCCGGGCTTTGTTGTTGCTGACGACATAGACCGAACTGTCGACAGCCTGACCGAAGTTGTGGAGATTCCTGTCACGATAGATAACTTCGCACGCGTTGCGTCAGATTTCGAGTTCGCGAAGTACGTTGGTTTGGCTGGTGGCATAAATCGCTTTTTCCATTTCCGCGAGCCCACTCCGATCGATAATCAGCCCACGATCCGAATGAACCGAGACACGCTCTACAGCACTGCCGTAATTGACATTTCGGAAGGAGCCACTCTGACCCTGCCTGATGCGGGCGAACGATACATGTCGGCCATGATTTATAACCAGGATCACTTCGTGAATGCCGTCTATCATGGTGGTGGCACCTACGAACTCGACATCGAAACATTCGATACCCCTTATATCATCGTCTTCCTGCGTACGCTGGTTGATGCCAGTGACATCGATGATGTGGCCACGGTCAATGCATTGCAGGATCAGATGATGGTTGAGGCGGCGTCAACCAAGCCGTTCGTTTTACCCAACTATGACGAAGAGCGTTATGAGGCGTTGGTCAAGGAGTTGAGCGACCTGCTCCCGTTTGTAGGTGGATTTGATCGCGTTTTCGGCTCTGCTGAGAGCGTAGACCCGGTTCGCCATCTCTTAGGAACAGGTGTAGGATGGGGCGGCTTACCGGATCATGAAGCACTTTATCCTGCAGTTTCACCAGCCTTGCCGGTGGGTGAGTACAAAATCGAAGTGCCAGCAGAAGTGCCTGTTGGCGCCTTTTGGTCGATCAGTCTCTACAATGCCGCCGGGTTTTTTGAACCCAATGGTCTCGATGCTTACGTGGTCAATTCTGTAACGGGCTCGCGAAACGCGGACGGATCAATGACGGTGCACCTTGGAGGATGCGACGACGGGCGCGTAAACTGCTTGCCGATTATGGAGGGGTGGAATTACACCATTCGCCTCTATCAACCAGATCCGGAAATACTCAACGGCAGTTGGATGTTCCCTGCGGCAGAACCCGTGATTTAACGAAATGGAGGCGACGATATGAATAGGCTGAAGGTTGCATTGGCTGGAATGGCCTTTTTCTGGGCGAGTACGGCTTCAGCTGAAGACTACGCTGCTGACATCGCCATCGACGCCGAAAACGTTGGGCTTGGGAAGCAGCACTATTCGCCTTACCTCGATCAATCCTACCCGAACCGCGTGTTCTTTGGCGATACACATCTGCACACGACTTATTCGACCGACGCTGGAATGCTTGGTAACGCATTGGGTCCGGAAGACGCGTTTCGCTTTGCACGTGGCGAAAAAGTCAGGGCTTCTCTAGGGGACTATGCGCAGCTTATCCGCCCCCTCGATTTCCTTGTCGTTGCCGACCATGCGGAAAACCTCGGACTTGCGCCCATGATCGCCGAGTCCAATCCCGATCTGTTGGCGATCCCTTGGGGGAGAGAAATCCATGATCTCGTAAAGGCTGGTGATCCATTCGGCGCTTATGTGATGTGGGGTACCGAGATGGGGGCCAGGAACGACCCGCTCGACGACGACGACCTGACGCGCACGATTTGGAACCGGATCGTCGAAACCGCAGAGCGATTCAATGAACCCGGTGTTTTTACGGCGCTTCACGGTTTCGAATGGACATCCAGTCCGGACCTCAACAACCTGCACCGCATCGTTATGTTCCGCGACGATGCTGACAGTGTCGAAGATCTGGTGCCGTTCTCCAATTACGACAGCAGTGACCCCGAGGATCTTTGGGATTGGATGGAGGCTTACGAAAAAGAAACGGGCGGGCGTGTCATCGCCTTCGCCCATAATGGCAATCTGTCCAACGGCATGATGTTTGACGATGTCCGCATGAATGGCGAGCCGATCGACATCGATTACGCGGAGCGCCGGATGCGGTGGGAGCCTCTTTACGAGGTCACTCAAATCAAAGGCGACGGCGAAACACACCCGATGCTGAGCCCGAACGATGAGTTCGCGGATTATTACACTTGGGACCGCGGCAATTTTGGCAGCGAGCTCAAAACGCCGGAGATGCTCCCGCGCGAATATGCAAGAACGGCGCTTGCGCGGGGGCTCGCCATTGAAGAGCAAATTGGAGCAAACCCGTTCAAATTCGGTATGATCGGTGCCACTGACAGCCACACATCACTCGCCACAACCCGTGAAGATAATTACTTCGGCAAGGCCACAGCGGGAGAGCCGGGCGCAGGTCATGAAAGGTATGATGAGAACTTGATCCAACCGGATTTCCTAGGCGAAGAAATCACCGTCAAGCACTATGAAACACTCGCTTCAGGCCTTGCCGCTGCATGGGCGCGTGACAACACGCGTGAGGCGATATGGGATGCGTTCAAGCGCAAGGAAGTCTACGCGACAACGGGACCACGCATAACGGTTCGAGTTTTCGCGGGTTGGGATTTCGAAGCGGATGAGGTTCATCGCCATGACTTTGCCGCAACAGGCTACGAGCGTGGTGTTCCTATGGGAGGTGATCTGTTTGAAGGCCCCGAAGGAGCCGTGCCGACATTCATGATACGCGCATTGCGCGACCCTGACGGGGCCAATCTTGACCGAATTCAAATTGTGAAAGGTTGGGTGGATTCTGAGGGCACACCCAAAACCAAGGTTTCAAATGTGGCGTGGTCGGATGTCCGCTCACCGGATGCTGATGGCAAAATTGGCCAGGTTGGCAGCACGGTAAATGGTGCCGACTATACCAACACCATTGGCGCGGCGATGCTGGGCGGGTACTGGGAAGACGCCGATTTCGATCCTACGCAGCGCGCATACTATTACGTTCGCGTGCTCGAAATTCCGACACCATCTTGGCTGGCCTATGATCAAGCCTTCTACGGCCCACTCGACCTGCCTGCCGATGCCGTGATGGAACAACAAGACCGCGCATACACCTCGCCGATTTGGTATTCGCCGCAGCAATGATGCTGCGTGCGACATACCGAAACGTACAGACGCTGAAGAAATTTGAAAGGACATGCAATGGTGATGACACGCAAAATGCTGACTGTTGGTCTGGCTGTGCTTCTGGCTGGGAGCCTGGCGCTACCAGTGCCAGCTGAGGCTCAATCCAAGCGCACTAAAAACACAGTAGGAGGCGCCGCAGTCGGTGCTGGCGTTGGATACCTCGTGGGTGGCAGTGACGGCGCGAAAGCCGGAGCTGTCGTTGGTGCGATCTCGGGATATCGCAAGAAAAAATGAATTGCGTGCCTTCTTCGGTCAGAAAGGAAATTCAAATGAACAAGTACTCAAAGAGACTGGGGTTTGCAGTATTTGGCGCCGTATTGTTCGTGGGCTCGGCGCAGGCTGACGAAGTGATGGATGATTATATCGCCTCAGCAGCCCCCTTTATGCATCACAGTTGCGCAAGCGTCCTTGCGGAGTTTGAGGAGAACGATGAGCAAGTAAATCAGATCGTTCGACTGATGGCGATCATCTCGCTGTACAACCGTCAGATCGACGTTGTCGCCGCAGTGCCTGAAAAGTTCCTTGACGATCTGAAGGGCGAGTTTGTCGAAGAACTTGAGGACGCCTGCGACAACGACGGGGGTCGATTGCTCGCAGGAGCCGTCGATGATGCGGTGCGGGAGACGTTTGAGGAGTTTGAGTAGCTGGCTTCGCCTTGTCTCTGGAGATTAACCCGTCACTCAACGGTCCAAGTGGCTGCTCATAAGTGAACTGAAGGATTGTTTTATGCGAAACCTCGTTTTTCTGGCACTACTTGCTCCGACGATTTCCAGCGCCGCGGAAGTGACACTCGACACGCTGGTCCGAGCTGAGTCAGATCATATGATCCGTTCCAATATGGCCGCCTTCAATTTCGGCGTCGGAGAGTTCTATCATTTGCGCGAACCGACCACGCCTGAGAACCAACCTGTTGTCCGTATGAATCAGGACACACTATATTCTGGTCTGGTCATTGATTTGTCTGAACCTACCACAATCACTCTGCCGGACATTGAGGGCAGATATCAATCCATGCTCGTCATCAGTCAGGATCACTTCATGATAGCTGAGGCGACTCCCGGAAGTTATGAGCTGACGGAAGAAAACGTAGGGACGCGCTTTGCTCTTGTCGCATTTCGGACGTTTGTCGATGTGAACGACCCGGACGATATCGTAAAGGCGCATGCAGCCCAGGACGGCCTTAACGCCACTGGAGGGGGCACCGGCCCGTTTGAGGCACCGGAATGGGACCTTGAAACTCTGGAGGCTGCACGAAAAGCCGTGAATGATCTGGCAGCGGTTACCGGGTTTGATGCCCGTTTTGCGTTCGGCGGTCCCGAGGATGTTCGGCCCGTGGATTTTTTGGTCGGAGCGGTTGCGGGTTGGGGTGGTTTGCCACCCACTTCGGCGATGTACTTGATTGAAAGTGTCGCAGAAAATGATGGCGAAACACCACATTCCGTGACCGTAAACGATGTGCCAGTCGATGCCTTCTGGTCGGTTACCGTCTATAACGCCGAGGGATATCTGGAAGCCAACGCGCTCAACCGCAACAGTTACAACAACGTGACGGCCGAACCCAACGAGGATGGGACTGTAACACTGAATTTCGGCGGATGTGACGACGAGCGCATCAACTGCATTCCAATCACGCCGGGTTGGAACTACACAATTCGTCTGTACGAGCCCGCCCCAGAAATCATCAGCGGCGAATGGAAATTTCCTAATATTACACCGGCGAACTGATGCGAACTGTTCAGATGAAGATATGTCGGTACACAGTTTTGGCAGCGACAACACTTCCGCTCTTTTCAATGCAGGCAGTGGCAGAGCAGAGGAATTGGGAGTATGAAGCCACTCTTTATGTTTTCGCAGCCGATACAAAACTTTCTGTTGATGGCAATGAAAGCGAACTCAGCTTCTCCGACGCGCTGGACAATCTCGAGTTTGGTGGGATGGGCGTGTTCGCTGCCCGCAACGGGCCATGGACCTTTGTTGCAGACCTCATGTACTTTGATCTGCTGTTCAAAAACGACACACCGGGCACTGCGTTTTCGCGATTAGACACCGATACCGACATGACGGTACTGAGCGGCTTCGGGTTTTACCGGGTTTTCGAAGCTCCCACTTATGCGCTCAGTCTCGGCGGTGGTTTTCGCTACTTCGATACAAATACGACACTGACGCTGCAAAGTGGCGTGTTGCCAGGTCGGCGGATCAGCGAGAGCGACAGCTGGACCGATCCTGTTGTTGCCATTCTGGGGCATTACAACCTGTCTGACACATGGCGAAGCACGCTTGCAGCGGACTACGGAAGCTTTGTGAGTGGCCGTGAAACCTACCAGATAACGCTGACCTTTGATTATGCTTTTGCAGACAATTGGTCGGCACGTTTTGGCTATCGCTACTTGAACGTCGACAATGACGAGGAAGCGTTCCGGGCCGAACTCTCTGGGCCTGTGATCGGGGTATCTTACCGGTTTTGAACGATCGGCGCGTCGAGGTTGGACCACCAAGGGCCTTATCCGCCATCCCTTACGGAAATGGCTGAAGGTACGGCCACTACGGAACAAAGCTTGTTTGTGATCTTTTGGGTCAAGATGTATTGAATCTTGCCGTATGACGTGACCCAAAACACAAAAAATCAAACGGTCACATCTACGATCTATGCTCCGGCAGTTGGGTTGGATGCTCTAGTTTTGCCTCAGGTCTGTGGCCAAATAGCTTTCCTGCCTGCCAACTGCGTGCTGGCAAGGGTCATTCGCCGGCGATGGTCCCTGAGAATGCTTGGCTGTGTACCCGTTCGGGAAAGAAATAGAGCAACTCACTCGACTGGAACGGACTGTTTAAGCTCGTTCTCTTCGTCAGGCACGGCGTTCAAATTGGCACGGTCCGGCCGCTTTTCTTCGGGTGAGATTGAAACAGATGTTGGAGACGCCGCGACGCCGGTGGCTGCCTCTGCCTGGGGAACGCTATCTCTCATCCTAGTTCGCAAGATCGCAACCACACCTGACAGCAGCATGAGGGCCCAACACATCCATAGGATGGCCCTGTCGTTGCCGACAATCGACCCAATACCACCTGCAATTGGCCCAACCACGCTGCCAACGGTAAAGACGAACAGCATCGTAACTGCAGTTGCTCCGACATAGACCGGGACTGTGCGGTCCATCGCATGGGCGATGAGCACCGAGTAAAGCGGCATGATCAACCCGCCGAGAACAATGGACCCAATGATCATGACCCACTGCAAAATGGGCCCGTCATCCCCAGCCACTGTAAACCCACCGCCCCTGGACGCAATCGAAAGCACCATGATTGTAACCGCTGCGCACAACGACATCGCCGCAATGATATACCGCCTGTCCATCTGGTCAGAGGCTTTACCAATCGGAAACTGGAACACGATCCGCCCCAGGTAAAAAGCGGCCACAACAAACGCGATCAAGTTCGCATCAAGCCCACCAACCGATGCTTGATATGGCAAAACATTCAATAAAAGGGCTAGCACAAAACCATTCACAAACACTCCGATGAACGCTGTCGGAGAATCCTTGAAAGACGCCCGCAGCCTTAGGTTGGCTTGCTCGGGAACTTCGGGGGGTGACGTTCTTGTTGGTGCGAGAACAATTATGGCAACTGAGTATAGTGCAGACATCGCAACAAAGGCTTCGGAAAGATCACCTGAAAATAGAATGATGAAAGCCTGGCTCGCAACCGAGGTAATGCCCAGCACAATATAGTAAATTGACAAGACTCGACCTCTCGCGTTCGGAGGTGCCGTGTCGTTAATCCATGCGTCACCGATGGAATAAAGGGCCGCGGTTGCAAGTCCCGTCGCAAATCGGGAGAGCGTCAAGATCGTCGTGTTGTCCGTCCAGGATAAAAGTAAAGCGCAAAGGCTGCACAACGCAGCCGACGCGGCAAATGCCCTGATGTGGCCTATGCGTGCAAGCGGCTGGAAGATAAAGAAGCACCCTAGCAAAAACCCAAGCGAATAGCTCGCAGCAACAAATGAAGCCGCCTCTTGGCTTCCGCCCGACTCCGCAATTCGTAGCGAAACAAGCGTACCCAGCGCAGCTGTAGAAAGATGGATCATACCTACGGAGAAGAAGAGCGAGCGCAGCGACAAGACCGTGGTATTCATCCTAATCTCCTATTGAGAGAATGAACAACGTCTGCGTTCATCCAATTACCGTCTCGAAGGTCATCTTCGATTATGAATTATCTGGTAAATCTTACAGAACACAGCTGTCATGCGATATACCCAAGACGCATTCGGTTTGAGTTTGAGGCGCGACTTAAGAGCAGGAAATCGTTCCAAAGCTCTACCATTTGCAAAGCCGACTCTCGGGCACTACGCCGACCTTGACCGAGGGCCGCCGATGCTGCTTTGCTATTCGCCAGACCTGACTATCGCTGCAGTAGCATGATCGATGGGGCTCCAAACTCACAGTTCGCGGGACGAAGCTGACTTCCCTTCTTGATGTTGAATTGCCGCTACAGATAACCAAGAAGTGCACCAAATCAGCCGCCAACTGTTGTGTTGTGCACGTGTTCATCTTATGTGCACATCATCTGAAATGGAGATTTCATGTCCCGGTAAAGAAGGGAGGCAGCGCGCCTCCCGGAGCACATTCAACATCTGAAGCAACGCCGTCACTTCACAGCTGAC